>JAISZM010000002.1 GCA_031269205.1 Eubacteriales Family XIII. Incertae Sedis bacterium
CCCGGCGCCGTTTTCGAAGCGGCGCGCCAATTCCATTATCAGGCGGGCGACCGTCGCCACCACGATGAGGGCGAGCGCGATGCTCCCTGCGGTGATTATCGCGCTCGCCCCTTTTTCGATGCCCGAGGTGATGTTGTTCGAGAGTATCGCGGACGCGGACTCGAAGAGGCCGAGTCCCGGGACGAAGGGGATGATGCCCGGGATGATGAACACGGTCGTCGCGTCGCGCCCTGCCCTCGAGGCGACCTCCGCGAGGGTCGCGATGACGCACGTGCCGATGAAGCACGTCAGCAACGCGCCCTGCCCTATTCTCGGTCCGCCGACGAGGACGAACATGCCGACGGCGCCTATGAGGCTCGCGATCACCATCTGCCGCCTCGGTGCGTTCATCTGCAGGCAGAACCCTATGGTCATAAGAAAACCGAAAGCAGGGAAGAGGGCGAGGGGGAAATCCGTGCGCTGCTCACTGAACGCGCCGCCGTTCCATATCCAGATGCCCGCGATGACGCCGGCGCCTACGGAGATGGCGATGGCTGTGATGGCGGCGTCGGCCGCCCTTGCGACGCCCGCGAGCATGTCGCCGGACAGCAGGTCGCGCGCCGCGTTCGTGATCGCGACACCCGGCATGAATATCGTGACTGAGCTGATGATCATGGCCGTCATGTTGTGCCACGGGTAAAAGTCGGAAAAGGAGAGTACAACCATGGCGCAGCCGAGACAGCTGATAAATACGAGGATGAAGCCCGCGACCTTAAATCGGCTCACGCCTACGAAGATGAGGTATCCCACGCAGGCCGCGCCTGCGGATATGGCCATCTCGGGAATGCCGCCCCCGTAATACGGGCACATGAACGCGCCGACGAGGGCCGCACCGAGCACCCTGAGCGGCAGCGAGAACACGCGCGCGGCCGAGATCTTCCGGAGCCTATCAAGCCCATCGTCCACGCTCATATCCGTCGTCGTGAACTCGCGCGAAAAGTCGTTTATCATCGAAACGCGTTCGAGGTCAGTCGATATACCGTCTATGCGCTTGATAAATGTGTGCATGTCGCTGTCCCCGCCGCCCCTGTCGAGGGAGAGGGTGATGCTCGTCGTGGTCGCGAGACATTCAACGAAGTCTATTCCGCACGCCTTGCAGATGCGGATGATCGTATCCTCGACGCGGTATACTTCCGCGCCGCTCTTCAGCATGAGTTCCCCAGCGTACAGCGCGAGGATGAGTATTTTTTTCTGTAACGTGTTAACCATGATCCTAAGGTAATTCTAGCATATTTCAGAACACGATATGCGCTTCGTGTTTCCATAAAACGTAGTAAGATAATTGCGATAATTGCGAATATGGATTTTGTTGAAATTTCTTTATCCGTTGGGCGCAGGCATGGCATATAATGAAAGATGAAGCCAAGCAGTAGTCGTATTTGGTAGGAGGTAATACCATGACAATGACAGACAAAGCAAAAGCTCTCGAAGAGGCGCGGAGGGTGGTCGGATATATCGAAGCCGACGATCTCTCGGACGCGGACAAAAAGGCTATCCACGACGAGTCGATAGCGAACTTCAACGAAAACGTTAACCCCGGTTGGCTCGAGTACAGGAAGTCGGTATCGACCGACGCGGCATTCATCGAATGGACGGACTCGGTCGACCACTTTGAGGATCTGAACGGAGTGCAGTTCATCGACTGCCTCGGAGGATTCGGCATCTACACCTGCGGGCACAGAAACCCCGAAATTCTGAAAACGGTGCAGGCACAGCTCGACAGATACGCGCTGCACAGTCAGGAACTCGTCGACCCGCTGCGCGGCTACCTCGCGCGGCTGACGGCTCTCATCACGCCCGGCGACCTGCAGAATTGTTTCTTCACGAACGGCGGCGCGGAGGCCGTCGAGATGGCGCTCAAACTCGCGCGTCTCGCGACGGGCGGCAGGTGGTACATCTCGACCGTCGGCGCGTTCCACGGCAAATCCATGGGTGCGATATCCATGGGCGGCAAGGGCGCGTACCGCGAGGACTACATCCCGCTGATCCAACAGGTGCAGCACGTGGAGTTCGGCAACTCAGAAGCGGTCGAAACGGCCATCAAGAACCTTGTGACCGTAGGCGAGAAAGTCGCGGGCATCATCGTCGAGCCGATACAGGGCGAAGGCGGCGTCATCATCCCGAAGGAAGGCTATCTGAAGGAACTTCGCAGGATTGCGGACGACTACAAAGTCGCGCTTATCTTCGACGAGATTCAGACGGGCATGGGGCGCACGGGTACGATGTGGCGCTGTGAGGTCGAGGACGTCACGCCCGACATCATGACCTTCGGCAAGGCGTACGGAGGCGGCATCATGCCGATAACGGGCATCATCGCGCGCCCGTGGACGTGGATCGACAAGCTCGTCGAGAATCCGTGGATACTCGGCAGCCCGACCTTCGGCGGCAACCCTCTCGCGTGCGCGGCGGCCATCGCCACGATCAAATTCATGCTCGAACACGATATTCCGGGCATGTGCAAGAGGAAGGGTGAGCTGTTCATGGCGAAACTCGGAGAGTTGCAGAAGAAGTATCCGACCGTCCTCGTCACCTATCGCGGCGCGGGGCTGTTGATATGTATGGAATTCCCGGAAGCTGAGGTCGGCTACGCCGTGACGAAGAACCTCTTCGAGCGCCACATCATGACGGCGGGTACGCTCGTCAACGCGAAGACGGTGCGCCTCGAGCCGCCGGCGGTGTTGTCCGACGAGAGCATCGAAAAGGTTTTCGCGGCCTTGGACGAGTCGCTCGCGGCGGTCAAAGTGGAGTTCGGACTGTAGACAAACGCAAGTAAGCCGCGCACCGGAAGGACGGAAACGCAAAAGTTTTTGTCGCGATTCGGGACGGACGCGGTAGGCTTTGCGTCAAGAAAAGTTAATAAATGTTTTCATACGAAACCCACGGGATAGCCTCCGTGGGTTTTTATGTGACTCAGCGTGTCACTCATCCGCCAAATCAAGAATTTTGTCGGATACGTAGCGCACGTCTTCTTCCGTCAGACTCGTCGAGCACGGAAGGTTCAAGATGTGTTTTTCGTAGTCGTAGGCTCGTTCGATTTCGGGCGCGCGGAATTTTTTGTAGGACTCCTGCGTGTGGACGAGTTTCCACACGGGGCGGCATTGAATGCCCTCGGCTATGAGTGCCTTCATCAGGCGGTCGCGTCGCCCTCCGGGAACTTCGCCGCCGCCGCGCGTGTCCGGGGTTACGCCGCCGCCATCCTCTATATACAAGGAATAGAACCAATGATTCCATCGTTGCCCCTCGGGAGGAGGCAGCAGCGAAGCGCCCGGCGCGCGCGCGAGCAGTTCCGCGTAGCGTTCGTAATTGCGCCGCTTGATTTCGACGAACTTCTCGAGTTCGTCTATCTGGCTCACGCCGAGCGCGGCCTGCAGATTCAACATGCGGTAGTTGTAGCCGACCTCGTTGTGCGCGAAGTACAGGCCGTCGTCCCTGGCCGTCGTCGTGAGGTAGCGCGCCTCGTCGAGATACGCGCGGGCGTTTTCGTTCGTGTCGTCCGCGCGACCCGCGACGATCGTGCCGCCGCCTCCCGTTGTGATGATCTTGTTCGCGTTGAAGGAGAAGACGCCGATGTCGCCCATCGTGCCCGCGTGGCGGCCGTCGTAGCGGCCCGAACGCACGAAGGTGCCCATAGCCTCGGTCGCGTCCTCGAGTACGGGCAGACCGTATTTCGCCGCGGTATCCACGACGCGCTCCATGTCGGCGACGACGCCGAAGACGTGCACGACGACGATGGCCTTGACCGGTCGCCCCGTCGCGTTGTCGATAAGCGGGCTTTCGTTTTTGCCAGCGCTCGCGCCGTGACATTCCTCACGCAGATAGCGTTCGAGTTTCGACGTATCCATGCAGAGATCCGCGCCGCAGTCGATGAACACGGGCTCGGCGCCGAGATAGCGCACGGGATTGACGGCGGCGATAAAAGTCAGCGTCGGGCATACGACGATATCACCCGCGCCGACGCCGAGAATGCGAAGCGCCGTGTGCAACCCCGCCGTGCCGCTCTGGCAACCGACCGCGCCGGCCGCGCCCGTATAGGCGACGACCTTCTCCTCGAACTCCGTGATGAATCTGCCGCCCGTCGACACCCACCCGGTTTCGATGCACTCGCGCAGACTGTTCGCGATCCCGATATTCAGATTCGGAACGCTCAGAGGTATTTCCTTAAAGAGGGTTTTCTTCATAAGAAACATTATATACTATCGGACGGGTGTTAGAGGGCGCGTCCCGTATACTTTTCGGTTTTGAACAAAATCGCTCTCGGCAATAATTATTATAGCTCGCCCAAAGGGGGTGATTTATGTATGTTTGGGCGAGGTATAGATATTAATTTTATGGGATATGATCAGAAAAGCATTGAAAATCGTAGAATAACCTGTTATGATGAGAGCAAGTTTATAGCTCGCCCAAACCGAGTAAATCTTATGTGTTTGGGCGAGGTATAGAGTTTCGGGGTAAGCGAAGGCATAGGAATGAGTTTTCGCGCCTGTATTCCTCTCTCTTCAGCCATTCGGAACATCATGTAAGCGTGGTGCGCGCACTCGCGGGCAGGCCCGTGGGTTTGACCCGCGACGACATTCAGTCGGAGGTGACGATGGATGATTTGTTTGAGGTTTTGTGACGGATGTATGCGAAGGTCATAAAACGGATACTTGACTTTTTCGCGGCGGCGGCGCTGCTCGTTGCGCTGTCGTGGCTGTTCCTCGCGCTCGGCGTGCTCGTGGCGGCCAAACTCGGGCGGCCCGTGATCTTTCGGCAGGAGCGGCCGGGGTTGCAAGGGCGCATATTTACGATGTACAAATTTCGCACGATGACGGACGCCCGCTACGGCGCGGGGCCGCGCGCCGAGGACGGCGACGGAAAGGTGACCGGCGCGGCGAACGAAGCAGCGGGACCGCGCGCCGAGGGTGCTGCGGCGCCGACCGGCGAGGCGAACGAATTGCTTCCCGACGAGGATCGCCTCACGCCGTTCGGGAGGAAGTTGCGCGCGCTGTCGCTCGACGAGTTGCCCGAGCTCGTGAATATACTCAGAGGCGACATGAGCTTCGTCGGGCCGAGACCGTTGCTCGTGCAGTACCTGCCGAGGTACAGCGCGGAGCAGGCGAAGCGCCACGACGTGAGGCCGGGCCTCACGGGTCTCGCCCAGGTGAACGGTCGCAACGCGATAAGCTGGGAGGAGAAATTCGCTTACGACGTCAGGTACGTGGGCGCGGTGAGCTTCGCCCTCGACTGCCGCGTGCTCGCGGCCACCTTGCGCATAGTCATGAAGCGCGAGGGCGTATCGGCCGAGGGCGAAGCGACGATGCCGGAGTTCCTCGGGTCGGAGGGCAAGGGTTGATTGCCAGAGCAAATGCAACTGTGTCAAAGTAAGTGCAAGATGACGGAGTTATCGCCAACAGTACACGGCCAAAGCGTTGGTTCAGGCATTGAATTTTCGGTTTTCTGCCACGTCAGATGCAATATTCCGGTGAAACCCCGGTGTCTTTGGGCGACCTTAACCAGCCATTCCCCCGACCTGTGTCAGGGAAATTGCAACAGGGTGGGCAATAGGTTTGTCGTCGTCTCCCCGTGATGTGTATAATGTAACGGTCAGCCGTTCTTACGGCCGATAAAGGATATTTGGGGCGCTGACTACTTCCTTGGGCGGGATAAGCCGGAGCCCCAGATTGTCAAGCAGCGATTCCGGCAGCACGAGCATAGCCATCTGCATCGGGCTGACGTCGCCGCAGCCTTTTCTGACCGTCGAGTTCACATGCGAGCATATTTCCGCGAGCGTGTACGCATTCAAAGAATCCAGGGATGTTCCCTTGGGCAGTATCTTGCGCAGTTCCACATGATTTTTCTCACATGATCCTTTCTGGTCGAGCCTGTTCGGGTCGGTGAAATAGGTCGCACAGCGCAGCCCGCCGCTTTTGCA
>JAISZM010000004.1 GCA_031269205.1 Eubacteriales Family XIII. Incertae Sedis bacterium
GTCACGGTATGCAAAAACTCGTTCGCCGTCGCCTTTGACGAGGACAAGGCCAAAGATGTGCTCGGGGAAGACGAGGTGAAGATACTCGTGAACCTGCACGACGGCATGGCCGAGGCCGAAGCCTACGGCTGCGACCTGACCTACGGGTACGTAAAGATCAATGGCATGTACCGGACGTGAGTTTGCCATGCCCGCCACGCCGTCCGCTCCGCGCGGACAGAAGATGAAAGGTGAAACGGTGACAACCATGGACGAAGTAAAAAAAAGAGCTGACGTACTCGCCGAAGCGCTGCCCTACATACAGAAATACGACGACAAAATCGTAGTCGTGAAATACGGCGGCGCGGCCATGCTGACGGAAGGCGCGCGTGATTCGGTCATGCGCGACATAGTCCTGTTGAACCAGATCGGCGTGCGCATCGTCCTCGTTCACGGAGGCGGACCCGAGATATCAGACACGCTGAAACAGTTGGGGAAGGAGACGCGTTTCATCGACGGTCTCAGGTACACGGACGCCGAGACCGCGGAGATAGCCTGCATGGTGCTCGCGGGGAAGGTCAACAAATCGCTCGTTTCGCTCATACACAAGGCGAAGGGCAGGGCGATCGGTCTTTGCGGCGTGGACGACGCGATGCTTCGCGTGAAAAAGACGGACAAGGCCGACCTCGGCTTCGTCGGCGACATCGTGGCCGTCAATGTGAACGCGGTTAGGAGCGCGCTGGACGGCGGACTCATCCCGGTCATAGCGACGGTCGGCGTCGATGAGAACGGTCAGGTCTACAACATCAACGCGGACACGGCCGCGGCCGAGGTGGCCGCGGCTCTTGGCGCGGAAGCCCTCATCATGATGACCGACGTGCGCGGCCTGCTCCGTGACAAGGACGACCCGGACAGCCTCATCCCCGAGATAAGCGCCGACGACATCCCCGGCCTCGTGGCGAGCGGTGTCATATCCGGAGGAATGCTGCCGAAAGTCGACGGACTCAGGGCAGCCATCGCCCACGGCCTGAAGGAGGCCGTCGTCATCGACGGCCGTGTTCCGCACGCTATACTGCTCGAACTCCTCTCAGACAGCGGCTTCGGCACGTTGATAAAATAACGGCAAAAGCGATGTTACTTTATATATAATTAAAACAGTTGTAGTAATATAGATGATGGTTGGATAGAGCGTTGGGCGTTGTGGATGGCGACGAGTGTATCGCGGAAGGGCAAACGAGAGGCTGGCAAAGGTGAATTCGGAACAGATCAAACAGCAGGAGAACGCGTACCTCGCGAACACTTACTCGCGTTACGACGTCGTCGTCGTGAGTGGCAAAGGCGTCAGAGCGAAGGGCGCCGATGGCAGGGAGTACCTGGACTTTACATCGGGCATAGGCGTCAACTCGCTCGGCTACTGCGACCCCGGATGGGTCAGGGCCGTCTCTGAGCAGGTCGCCCTGATACAGCATACGTCGAACCTGTTCTACACAGAGCCGTGTACAAAGGCCGCGCGACGCATGATAGAGCTGACGGGGCTGAACAACATGTTCTTCGGCAACTCAGGCGCCGAGGCAAACGAGGGCGCGATCAAAGCCGCGCGCAAATACAGCCATCGGAAATACGGTGAGAGCAGATCCGAGATAGTGACGCTCGAAGGATCTTTTCACGGCAGGACGATGGCTACGATAACAGCCACAGGGCAGGACGCCTTTCACAAAGATTACGATCCGTTCCTGCAGGGCTTTTCCTACGCGAAGATGAACGACATAGCCGACCTGAAGGCCAAGATCACCGGACGCACCTGCGCGATCATGGTCGAGTTTGTCCAGGGTGAAGGTGGCGTCAACCCACTGGATCCCGAGTACGTAAAGGAGATGGCTGCCATCTGCGCCGAGAATGACATCCTGCTCATAGCGGATGAAGTTCAGTCCGGCATCGGGCGCACGGGCAGATTCATGTCGTACGAATACTACGGGGTCACGCCCGACATCGTCACCGTCGCGAAGGGCATCGGCGGTGGCCTGCCCATAGGCGCGATAGTCTTCGGTGAAAAGACGAAGGACACCTTTGAACCCGGCGACCACGGCTCGACCTACGGAGGCAACCCCGTCGCTTGCGCGGGCGCCGACTACGTGCTCTCGCGCATGGACGAAGACTTCCTCGCGAACGTGCGCGAGGTCGGCGAACATTTCCGCGAGCGCCTGCTGCGGACGCCCGGCGTAGCTGGCGTCACCGGTGTCGGACTCATGATAGGCGTCGAACTCACGGACAAGAAGGCGGCCGATGTGGTGAAAACGTGCGTCGAAAATGGGCTGTTTCTGCTCACCGCTAAAGACAAACTGAGACTGCTTCCGCCGCTCATCATCACGAAGGAAGAAGCCGACGAAGGCATAGACATCATAGCCGCCGCGCTTGACAAGAAACACGCCGTATGATAAAACATATATAACATATATTATATATATGAAACAAGGACGCGTTAATTGAAAGGAGAGATTATGTTAATTGGAAGGATAGGAAAGGAGACACTCATGAAAAACAGGATTCATCTCGCTGCGGCGCTGGCATTGGTCTTTGCGCTGGTATTCATCATGTCCGCTTGCGGCGGCGATAGCGCCCCCTCCGAAGATACGTCCGCCGAGGGTGCGGTTACGGAGGATACCTCCGGGGAAGAAACACCAGCGGAAGATCAGGTCGACGCTGCGGACGGCGCCGATCTTCAGACCGTGACTCCGGGCAAATTGACGATAGCGACGGGCGACCCGGCGTGGGCGCCGTGGGTAATCGACGACGATCCCGCGTCCGGTGAGGGTTATGAATCGGCGGTGGCGTACAAAGTCGCCGAGTATCTTGGCTTTGCGCCGGAAGATGTCGTCTGGATCCGCAGCGATTTCGATGCCGCGATACAGCCCGGGCCGAAGGATTTCGATTTCAACCTGCAGCAGTATTCGATTACGGAAGAGCGCAGAGAGGTCGTCGATTTCTCATCGCCTTACTACAAAGAGCCGCTTGTCATCATCACAAAGAAGGACAATCCCTTCGCCGAGGCGACTTCACTCGCGGAGCTGAAAGGCGCGGTCTTTGGCGCGGCTTCGGGTGATATAGCGACGCAGTTCACCGAAGAAAAAATCGGACCCGACAAGGAGGTGCAGTTATTCGAAAACCTCTCCGACGTCTTTGCCTCCCTCAACAGTGGACAGATAGACGCGACGATAGTCGGCCTGTTGACCGGCGACTACGTCATAAACGTCGAAGGAGATCAGGTTGAAGACGGCGTCATTCTGGGATCGGTCGAAGGCAGCGAGGACGCGACGGGAGGTCTCGGACTTCTGCTCCAGAAAGACAGCCCTCTGACGCTCAAGGTTACCGAGGCTGTTGACGCGCTTCACGCCGACGGCACGCTTGACGAACTCAAGGGCAACTGGCTCAGTTCTCTTGACGTTCCCGTTTTGAAGTAGAGTCAAGCCAGCTGTAGCAGACGCAGGAGCATATATGCGTTCCGTGATTTTCCACGATGAAAACATAAGTGACGTCGAACTGGACCGGCGCGCCTTTCGGCGTAAGCAGACGCTCCGGTCCGGATTTATCTCCTGTACCAGTTTTGCCGTATTTGCCCTTGTCATCTGGTATGTGCTCGCTCATTCGGAAGGTTGGGCGCTCGTACAGAAGGCGTATTTCAATCCGGAGAGTTTTATCGAGTCCCTGCCCAAGGTCTGGCACGGTCTCTTGCTCAACATCCGGATACTCTGCTTTGCGGTCGTAGGAGTCGGTGTCATAGCGACGCTTATAGCCATAGTGAGGACGACGCGCTCTCCGGTGCTGTTCCCGCTTCGCGCCGCCGCGACTTTTTACACGAGCATATTCCGCGGATTGCCGCTCATCATCGTACTCTATCTCATCGGGTTCGGGATTCCGGCCCTCGGGCTGTTCGGGCGTATCTCCGCCGAAGTTCTTGGGGCGGTTTCGATCACGATGGTCTATTCGGCGTATGTGGCTGAGGTGATTCGGGCGGGCATAGAGGCGGTGCATCCATCGCAGCGCATGGCCGCCAGATCGCTTGGGTTCAGTCACGCGCGCACGATGCGTACCATCGTCCTCCCCCAGGCGATCCGCAAAGTCATCCCCGCGCTCATGAACGATTTTGTCGCCATGCAGAAGGATGTCGGGCTCGTCTCCATCCTTGGCGCGATCGACGCGGTGCGCGAAGCGCAAAAGGTCAATGCCGTCACGTTCAACTACACACCGTACGTCACGGCGGGGGTACTCTTCATCCTCATGAGCTTCCCGTTTATTTTACTGACCGATTATTATTCGAGAAAAATGCGCTCGCGTGAACAGAACGAGGGCGCCGTATGAACGGAATGGCGAAAAGCGTTCCGGTGCTGCGGCTCAGCAATATAAAAAAGCGCTTCGGCGCGCACGAAGTGTTGAAAGGCGTCAGTCTCGAGGTGGGGGAACATGAAGTCGTCGTGATGATCGGCGCCTCCGGATCCGGCAAGTCCACGCTCATCCGCACGATCAACCTTCTCGAGCACATCGACGACGGGCAAATCTTTCTCTGCGGCGAGGACATATCGAATCCGCGTGTTGACGAAGACTTGACGCGCGCCAAGATAGGGATCGTCTTTCAACAGTTCAATCTTTTCCCGCATAAGACGGTCCTTGAGAACGTATCAATCGCGAATCGTATCGTCCGCGGCATGTCCCGGGAAGAAGCCGAACGAATCGGGCTTGATCTGCTTGACCGCATCGGAGTGGCGGACAAGGCGCGCAAATACCCGGATCAACTGTCGGGCGGGCAACAGCAACGCGTGGCCATAGTTCGAGCGATTGCGGGGAATCCCATCCTTCTGTTGCTCGACGAGATCACGAGCGCGCTCGACCCGCAGCTTGTCGGCGAAGTCCTGGACCTCGTGCGGGAACTCAAGACCGCGGGCCAGGCCATCCTCATGGCTACGCATGAGATGGACTTCGCGCGACGCGTCGCCGATCGCATCGTCTTTCTGCATGAAGGGCAAATCGTCGAAGACGGTTCGCCCGAACAGATATTTGAAGATCCGCACAACGATGCGACGCGGGAATTCCTTTCGAGGATCTACCGCGCCTGACGACCTGACGTCTCACGACAAGAGGGGTAATGGTGAAAAAGATGAGAGGAATTTGCGGAGCGATAGCGTTTGTCATGGCGTTTATTGTCATGTGCGGCGCAGCCCCGGTATACGCTGACGCGTTGCGGTAGTCTCTGTGCTTGTCAGGATGCCGCATCAAGCGGGTCGGCGACCGCGGGAGCTTTTGCGATAGTGTACGGGTCGATATCTATACAGTCCCACTCATCGCGCCTGCCTGAAATATCCCATGCCGCCGTATTGTTCATGACGGTAGCCGTCGCTTTGAACACGTTGATGTCCGCGAGCGGCGCAAAGACCCCGCCCTTTTCGATCAGAGGTCTGACATCGTATTTACGCACGGATCCGTCGTTCATATACGCATATATTATGTAATCATCGGTTGGCAATACTTGCAGTATCTCAGGATACAATTCCATCGTTCGCTATCCTTTCAACTCAACGGATCAATTCTGTTGAGTCGCTTATTCTCTTTCGCAAGTTCCCAGTTCCGCATCAGCTCAGTAGGATTATAGAGAGTATCGTTTCAATTATCAAGATGTTTGACCGTTCTCTACGCGTCCGCGAAGATTTCGGCGAGGGGGATCGTGAGTCCGGGCAGGAGATTCGACGCGATGGCGTCGGTTTCCCGATAGACCTTCACCGATTCATCGCCCTCGCTTTTGATCGTGTACGTCCTGACGGTACGGGCTTCGGGATTCACGATCCAACATTCCCTGACGCCCGAACTCAGGTATTTGTCGAGTTTGACGCCGCTGTCATACCGCTCGCTCGACGGCGAGAGGACTTCTATGGCGATATCGGGCGCCCCGTTGATGGCGCTGTCCCCGACCTTGCTTTCGTCGCATACGACTATCACGTCGGGCTGCAGCACCGTGTCGTCCTCCGCGTCGGCGTTGAGCCGCACGTCGATGGGGGATATGAAAGCTTGGCATGGCTTGCCCTTCAAGAAACTTCGGAATATAGCGTATAAGCCTCCGACGATCTCCTGATGCCTGACGCTCGGCGCGGGCGACATCAGATAGGGAACACCATCAATCAACTCATAGCGCTCGTCGGTATCCCACCCCGCGTAATCCGCGTACGTGAAGTATTCATCTCTTAAAACCGCTTCCATGCCTCTGATTGTACAACAGACAAAGCCCGCGTTCAAGAGGCGAATGAGACGAATGAGACGAACCCTCTGAATTGTCACGGATATTGGCGCGGTGCCAAAAAATGCAGAGAGGACGATTTTTCTTTACAATCGGTAACGCGAATGATATATTATCGTTACACGTTGCCGTACCGATAAAACCAATGAATGCGGATAATTTAGGGGAGGAATACGCCTGAGTCCATCAGCCGGCTTCCCTGAGTAGGCGGCAATCGTGCAAAGTCACGAAAGGGAACGGGGACTTGCATGAACAGAGCAGAGTGGAATAATATGTCAGGGGGGGGGGTAAAAATTACAAGGTGATCTGTCCGGCCTCCCGAAACATCCCACGGATCTCCAAAGATAAAGCGATAACGATATATTTTCACGAACAGCCTATCGGCACTATGAGCGCCCGGGCTGTTTTTTGTTGCCGCGCGCGAGCTAAATAATATTTTGTCTGAAGAAGGGAAGGAGAAAAAAGATGTCTGCAATCATGAGAAGAAACAAATGGCTGTGCTATGCGGTGGCGGTAGTGATGCTGCTCGCGGCGGCATTTATTTTGCCGTTCGTGACGGGAACGGCGGAGGAAGCCTATGCCAGCGTTACTGACCCAACGAGCGGCTTGGTATACGAGGTAAAGACCGGTGACTACGGCTACGGGGCATATATCACCGGATATAACGGCACTGGTTCAGAAGTCACTATCCCCGCGACTCTCGGCGGCGCTCCTGTTGTTTCTGTTCGCCTGAATGATGAGGGGCTTACATCCTTGGACGTGAGCAATAGCGCGCCGTTGGTTCACTTGGGGTGCGACGAAAACAACCTAAGCGCATTGAACGTAAGCAATAACGCCGCATTGACTGAATTGCACTGCAGTGATAACAACCTAAGTGCCTTGGATGTGAGTAAAAACACCGCATTGGCCTACTTAACTTGCCAGGGCAACAACCTAAGCGCCTTGGACGTGAGCGGGAACTCCGTATTGACTGAATTGTTCTGCGGCTCTAACAAGCTAAGCGTTTTGGACGTGAGCGAGAACACCGCGTTGGGTGCCCTATGGTGCAACAATAACAACCTAAGAGCCTTAGACGTGAGCAAAAACACAGCGTTGACTTACTTGTATTGCCCTTCTAACAGCCTAAGCACTTTTGACGTAAGCAATAACGCTTTATTGAGTTATTTCGATTGCCGCAATAACTATATAACAGATTCATCGGCCAGGACGGCCTTGATCGACAGATTCGGTTCCGAAAGCGTTCTGCCTCAGCGCACTCCCCATCAATTTTTCGATGTGACCTTCAACGCCAACGGCGGAACTGTCTCGCCTGTTTCGGCGCAAAGCGGAGTGGACGGAAAACTCGAGAGCCTACCCACGCCGACCCGCGACGGCTACCGCTTTGACGGGTGGTTCACCGCGCTGAGCGGCGGTACGCAGGTGACGACGGATACGGTCTTCGGTGCGAACACAACGATATACGCCCAGTGGACGTACACGGGCGGCGGGCCGTTCATCGCACTCCAATCCATCTCGTTGAATAAAACGACGCTCACGCTCTCCCCCGGAGGTTCTGCGGCGCTGACCGTGATCTACGACCCCGCGAACACGACCGAGAATCCTGCCGCGGCGTGGACATCCTCAAACCCGAACGTCGCTACCGTGGCGGGCGGCGTGGTCACGGCAAAGGCTGCCGGGGAGGCGACTGTCACGGCTTCCGTCACGGCGGCAAATGGTACAAAGATCGCGACCTGCAAGGTGAGCGTGACGCCCGGCGGCGAACCGTTCACCCAGACCCCCGTGGCCCACGACAAGATACCCGCGGCGAAAACACCAACCGCTCCGGGCGGTTCCTCGAAGCTGCCCATGACCATCACCTTCCCCGACGGCAAGAGCGCCAACGTGACGTGGACGGTCGGCGCGGCGGGCGACACGGGCAAGGCTTCAGTGGATTCAAAAGGGAATGTCACAGGCGTGAGCGAAGGCAAAGTTACGCTCGTAGCGAAGGCGACGGACGGCAGCGGCAAGACGCACAAAGTCACCATTATCATAGCCAAAGATGTCACGAAGGTACGGACGCCGCTGGCGAAGATCTACCTGGCGAAGGGCAAAGCGTGGACGCCAGCCGTCTGCGCTGACAGCGTAAATCCGAAGACGAAGGAGGCCGACACCTCGGCCAAACTCACGTGGAAGAGCAGCAACCCGGCGGTGGCGGCGGTGAACGAAACGACGGGCAAGATCACGCCGAAGAAACCGGGCAAGGCCACGATCACGGCGACGTCGCTGAACGGCAAGTCGAAACTGACGATCGCGGTGACGGTGGCAACGAAGGCGACGGCGCTGAAGAAGTTCGCGCTGTCCGGCGCGCCGAAGAGCTTGAAAGCGGGCAAGACGGCGCAGTTAAAGCTGAAGCTCACGCCAAGTAAAGCGACGAACCCGGCGGTGAAGTTCAAGAGCAGCGCCCCGAAAGTGGTCAGCGTGGACAAAGCGGGCAAGCTGACGGCGCTGAAGAAGGGCAAGGCACAGATCACGGTGACCGCAGGCAAGAAGAAGGTCACGAAGACCGTAACGGTGAAATAAAACGTGCGGCACTTAAATAATGGTTTGCGCCATGCCGCTATGAGGACACGAAATGGAAGAGCTAAATAATTCCTGACACGTTTGTGCCGCACAGTGGCATGATGCAAAGTTGAAGTTGAAGAAAGGAAAAACCAATGAAAACGAATTCACAAACCACAATCCTGAAGCGTCTCTTGACGGCGACTCTTTGCGTCGCGCTGATACTGAGCGTAGGAATCGGCGCGGCCTATGGCGCTGATTACAAGGTACACAAATCCTCGGTCACGATCACCTATTCGTCCTTGAAGAAGATCACAAAAGCCACGTGGAAAAAGTCGACGTGGAGCGATTGGGACAAGATGCAGGAATACAAGAAAGCGGGATCTGTGGAAGACGCTCCCGACGACCTGGGCGACGCTCTCTTGATGGCTACTTTCATGAAGGGAAAAGTCACGTTCTCAAGCAAGAAGAAACTTTCCGAGGCTACTTTCCAATATTTCGCTGAAACAGGGAAGGATACGGAAGCCAGGGTGACGATCGCCGGCAAGACATACAAGGGCAAGGTGGACAAAGATATATGGCTTGACGACAGCAAAATCAACTGGGGAAAATTAAGCAAGAAAAAGAAGTATGCCGCCTCGGTGAAGGTCATGGCGAACATGAACTTTTCCAAAAGTGACGCATACGAGATACTGGCAGCCTTGGACAACACAAAATCCGGCGACAAGATCGTGACTGCCTTCAAAATACCCAAGCTGAAGACCAAGTACACACAGAAAAACGAGGGACCCAACGATGAATGGACGACGAAGATTACGTACAAAGGCATTTCAAAGCTATCGAGCAAATCGTTCACAGTGACGGAAACCATCAAGTAGCAGGGGTAAAAAGTTTAGGGAAATACTGATTAATTCATGTCCACCATCTGAGCCGCCGATTTTCCGCCTGACTTCGGCAAAAATCCTCGTCGCTTTTTGTCATGTGCGCCGCTACTCTAGCGCTCGCGGCGGGCATGGTTGACGGAGTCGAGAAGTATTTCAAAACCAGCGTGAAGCGCGGAAAGTAGCCCCGTCCGAAATATCCGAATATTACGATTTTCGCGTCATGTGAAAAATTCTATTGAAATCCCACGTGGTTTGTAGTAAAACTATATTGTTATTTTATTAACAATCAGGAAGCGTGGAGGTGACTGAATGGATTTTCAACTGACGAAGGCGCAGGAATTCGTCCGAAAGATGGTGCGCGAGTTCGCTGTGAACGAAGTCGAGCCGATAGCGGCCGACGTCGACAAGGAGCATCGGTTTCCCGAGGAGAACGTGAAGAAGATGGGGCCGCTCGGCCTTCTCGGCATTCCGTTCCCGAAGGAGTGGGGCGGAGCCGGAGGCGACAATCTGTCTTACGCTATCACGGTAGAGGAGCTGTCGCGCGTGTGCGCGTCGACGGGCGTTATCTGCTCGGCGCACACTTCGCTGTGCGCATGGCCCATTTTCGCCTATGGCACGGAGGAGCAGAAGAAGAAATATCTGCCCGACCTGCTGACGGGGAAAAGTCTCGGCGCTTTCGGACTCACTGAGCCGAACGCGGGCACGGACGCGGGAGGTCAGCAGACGAAGGCCGAGGATATGGGCGACCACTGGCTTTTGAACGGCGCGAAGGTCTTCATCACGAACGGCGGCTACGCCGACATCTTCGTCGTCATGGCGATGACGGACAAGAGCAAACGCACGCGCGGCATATCGTCGTTCATCGTCGAGAAGGGCGCCGAAGGTTTTTCCATCGGCAAGACCGAGGACAAGATGGGCATATGCGGCTCGTCTACGACGGAACTCGTTTTTCAGAATTGCAAAATACCAAAGGAAAACATCCTCGGTTCGCCCGGCGAGGGCTTCAAAATAGCGATGTCCACGCTGGATGGCGGACGTATCGGCATCGCCTCGCAGGCACTCGGCATCGCACAGGGCGCGTTTGACGTCACACTAGACTACATGAAGGCGAGAAGACAGTTCGGCCGCAGGCTGTCCGACATGGAGTCGCTGCGCTTTGAAATGGCTGATTTGAAAACGCGGATAGACGCCACACGCTTGCTCATCTACCGCGCCGCGTCGCTCAAGGATGCGCACGTTCCCTACGGCCCCGAGTCGGCCATGGCGAAATACTTCGCTGGGGAGACCGCGATGTATGTGACGACCAAGTGCGTCCAGTTCCATGGCGGCTATGGCTACACGAAGGACTATCCCGTGGAGCGCATGATGCGCGACGCGAAGATCACGGAAATATACGAAGGCACTTCGGAAGCGCAGAAGCTGGTAATCGCCGCCTCCGTGTTCGGTAAATAATACGGTAACGCGATAAGTCGTACGCTAGGCAGAAAAGGAAAGAGAGGAAATCCGGATGGCTTTCAATATAGTAGTCTGCGCCAAGCAGGTGCCCGACACAAACGAGATAAAGATAGACCCCGTGAAGAAGACGCTCATACGCGAGGGCGTGCCGAGCATCTTGAATCACGACGACGCTAACGCCCTAGAGGAGGCGTTGAAGATCAAGGACAAATGGCCGGATACGCACATCACGGTCGTATCGATGGGCCCGCCGCAGGCGAAAGATCTTCTCATAGAGTGTCTCGCGATGGGCGCGGATAAAGCCGTGCTCGCGTCCGACCGCGCGCTCGGCGGCTCCGATACGTGGGCGACGTCCAACGCGCTCGCCGCCGCGATAGAAAAAATCGGCGCCTACGATCTCATCTTCGCGGGCAGACAGGCCATAGACGGCGATACGGCGCAGGTCGGCCCGCAGATGGCTGAAAAACTCGGCATACCGCAGGTCACGTACGTCAAAGAGTTCGAGATAGCCGACGACAGAAAAACGATCACGGTCAAGCGTGCTCTCGAGGACGGCTACGAACTGATAGAGATAAAAACACCCTGTATGCTCACGGCAATCAAAGAGCTGAACACGCCGCGCTATATGTCGATCGGCGGCATCTACGACGCCGTCAACGCGGAGATACCCGTCTGGGGCGCGGCCGATCTCGGCGTCGATCCGGACAAGGAGGTCGGTCTCGAAGCCTCGCCGACGAACGTCTACCGCTCGTTCACGCCCGTCCCGAAGGGCAAGGGAGTCATGATCGAGACGGACAGCGATAAGGAAACCGCTGATAAGTTGATAGTGGGGCTGAAGTCGAAACACGTGATATAGACGGACATCCGTCGCCCACCGCGTACCGGAAGGAGAATAACAATGGCCATTCATGTAATAGATGAAAAATGTATAGGGTGTAAATTGTGTCAGAAGGCTTGTCCGTTTGACGCGATAGACATGGACGGCAAACTCGCCGTCATCAACGAGAAGTGTACGGTGTGCAAGGTCTGTATACCAAAATGTCCCGTCGAAGCCATCTTCGCGGACGAGAAGGAAGAGGACGCCGCGGGCGCGGGCGAATTCGCGGATTACAGGGACGTCTGGGTGTACGCCGAACAGCGCAAAGGCAATCTCATGAACGTCGCTCTCGAACTCATAGGCGAGGGCCGCAGGCTCGCGCGCGAGATATCGGACGACACGAAGGTCTGGGCCGTCCTCATAGGCGACAAAGTCGAGCAACTCGCGCGAGAGTGTTTCGAGTACGGCGCGGACGGGGTCTACGTCATAGAGGATACTTTGCTCGGCCGCTACACGACAGACGGCTACACGAAGGTGTTCGCGGACACGATAAACGAATACAAACCCGAGATCGTGCTCTTCGGCGCTACGCACATAGGGCGCGACCTCGCGCCGCGCGTCGCCGCGAGGCTGAATACGGGGCTGACGGCCGACTGCACGAGGCTCGACATCAAAGTTTCGAGTTACATCGACTACGCGAATAACAACACGACGCTCGACACCTCAGACCTTGATCCGGCGTCAGACGACAAGGGGCTGAAGCAGACCCGACCGGCTTTCGGCGGCAACCTCATGGCCACGATTATCACGCCGAGGACGAGGCCGCAGATGGCGACGGTCAGACCCGGCGTCATGACGAAGTGCGAGCGCGCCGAAGGCGCGAAGGGCGAGACCATCAGCGTAAGCCCCGAAATATCGAAAGACGATATCCGCATAGAGGTGCTCGATATCGTCAAGAGCGCGAAGGAGATAGTTTCATTGACGGACGCCGAGATCATATGCAGCGGCGGCCGCGGCCTTGGCGACCCGTCCGGCTTTGAACTCATCGGCAAGTTCGCCGAGAAGGTCGGTGGTGTCGTCGGCTCGTCGAGAGCCGCTGTCGACGCGGGCTGGATAGACCAGAGCCATCAGGTCGGTCAGACGGGTACGACCGTCAAGCCGAGAATATATTTCGCCTGCGGCATCTCGGGCGCGATACAGCACCTCGCCGGAATGCAGACATCGGACATCATCGTCGCCATCAACAAGGATCCCGACGCCCCCATCTTCGAAGTCGCGGACTTCGGCATCGTGGGCGACCTGTACAAGGTTATCCCCGAAATTATCGAGGAATGGGACAAAGCGGAGGAACTCTACGACGCTACCATAGGCCACTCCGCCGCCTGAGACGCGACGACGCGCGATCGCGTGCGATAAGGTCAGGGAAACTTCAAAAAGGACTATATTACAATTTGAAGGAAATGGGTGCATATGCACCCGTTTTCTTTATTTGGGCGCTCTGATTTGATATAATTACTACACAGACGTAAAAATACGAGGTATTGAATGGCCGACGACGCGCGTTACAGGCACGGAAAAAACGAAATAGACGATTTCTTCGAGAAATTCGACGATATCGGCGGAAAATCCGCGGCGTCAGGAAGGGCGGGCGGTCGTCCCGCGCGTCGGCGTACGGCCGCGGACGGCGCGGCGTCGGCCCGTCCGCGGGACGCTTCGTCCGCGCGCTCACAGAGCAGACCGTCCACGGGGCCGCAGGGAAGTCCGGCAGACCGTCCGCGAGGCGAAGCGCGCGCGAGACCGCGAAACAACGATTCGGCAGGCCGTCCACGGAGCGAAGCGTCCGCGAGACCGCGAAACAGGTCATTCGCGGATCCGCAGGAGCGTCCGTCAGGACGCCCCCGGCGCGGAAACGAAGGCCGTTCCCGCGCTGTTCCCGAAACGCGGAGACCCGCGCGTTCTCGCCGTTCCGCTCCCAAAAAGCAAAAGACGAGACTCTCGCCCGAGAGGTTTCGCGGCACGCCCGGGCGTTTCGGACGCGACCACAGGGGCGTGCGCAAGCGCAGCAAACACCCCGTTCTGAAAGGCGTCGTTACGACGATATTCATTCTCATCCTCGCCGCGCTCGCCGCCGGCGTACTCTACGTGTACGGCGCCATCAAGGACATAGAGCCACCCGACCCGAAGGATATCGCAGCCAATCTGCGCGTATCCTCCGTGATGTACGACAGCAGCGGCAAGGTGATAAAAAACCTCTACCTCGGCACGGGGCAGAGGTCGATGGCCACGTATGAACAGCTCCCCGAAAATCTGAAGAACGCCATCATCGCGATCGAAGATAAGACGTTCAAAGAACACCATGGATTTAATTTTGTGCGCATCGTGGGAGCCATACGCGACAGCGTGTTCAACAGGACGAACGTCAGCGGCACGAGTACGATATCGCAACAGCTCGCGCGCAACATCTGGTTGTCGGACAAAATGACCGAGCGTTCCATGAAGCGCAAAATACAGGAGGCGTATTACGCGGTGCAGCTCGAGAACAACCTTTCAAAGGAGGAAATACTCACCGATTACCTGAACACGATAACGTTCGGTTACCATAGCCTTGGCGTCAGCACAGCGGCCAAAAATTATTTCAACAAGAAAGTCGAGGACCTCGACCTCCTCGAGTGCGCCGCCCTCGCGAGCCTCCCTAAGTCGCCCACCAGACTTGCGATGATCACCACCCTGGAGAGAGGCTCCGTCGAGGAGGGCGACTCGCGTCTGCTTTTGCGAGGTTCCACCTACGATTATATCTACAACGACGCGGTTCTGCCGCGCGTCAAACTCGTACTCGATAATATGCTCGACCAGGGACTCATCACGCAGGCCGAGTACGACGGTGTTGTTGTGGACGATCTTCACAAGCATTTGAAGCCGACGGAGATCGTCGGCGACGCTGACGCCGCCTTCTTCGTAGATTGGGCCATAGACAACGTCGCCGAAAACCTCATGAAAGAATACGACGGAAGGTTCGAATCGAAGGATGAGGCGAGGGAGTACATCTATATCAACGGACTGGAGATACACAGCACGTTCAACAGAAAGATGCAGAAGATCGCGGCCGAGGAACTCGAAGATCCGGACAACTATCCCGGCATACGAGGGGTCAACAAGGACGAGAACGGGAACATCCTCGACGAAAAGGGCAATATACTGCTCTACAAGTATTCGAACATCATCGGGAGCAAAGGCCGGTTCACCTTCGGAAAAAAGGAAGCGTCCGTGAACGCGGTCGGTAGCCTGACTATAAACAAAGGTAGGCGCATCAACATATACGAGACCACCGTCGACAACGCGCCCGATGTGAGCATAGAGTTCAAGGATATGTACCAACAGGACGACGACGGCCGCCTCTATATCATCAATGGCGGCGTCATCAACATTCCGCAGGGATACAAGACGGTGGACGGCGAAGGAAACTGCGTGGTATCCGCAGAATTCTTCAAGGAGTATCCCGACACGATCAAAATCGGGGAGAAGGTCGTCGTGTCGAAGGCGGGCTATACGCTGAAACAGAAGGTCATTCAGCCGCAAGGTTCCGCGGTTCTGTTGAACCACGAGAACGGCAGGGTTTACGCCATCGTCGGCGGACGCGGCGTCAAGGGCGAGATGAACTTCAACAGGGCGCTTGAACCGAGACAGCCCGGTTCGACGATGAAGCCCCTCGGCGCGTACGGCCCGGCCATCCAGATGAGCGCGGACGACGAACTCATAGAGGACGGCGAAAAATCATTCGGCGAATACTGGTCGTCGCTCAGCGTCATCGTGGACGAAGAGTTCGAGTATCGCGGGAAGGTCTGGCCGAAAAATTGGTACAGCGGCTATAGAGGGCCGACCACCTTACGCAAATCGGTCGAGCAGTCCATGAACATCAACGCCGTGAAGGTGCAGCTGAATGTCGGCGCGGACAGATCCGTGGCGTTCCTGAAAAACCTCGGCATCACTACGGTCGTCGAGGAAGGTAACTCAAACGACTTGAACCCCGCGGCCCTCGCGCTCGGCGGCATGACGAACGGCGCAAAGCCGATAGAGATGGCATCGGCCTACGGCGTGTTCGCGAACGCCGGCGTGCGGGCCGCGCCCATATCCTATACGGAGGTGGTCGATCGCAACGGCAAGGTCATACTCGACGGATCCACTGAAAAGACGCAGGCTATGGACGAGGGGACCGCCTTCATCATGAACGACATCCTGCGCACGACGGTGTCGCGCGGCATTGCGGGCGCGGCCAGCGTATCGGGCGTACCCGTAGCGGGCAAGACGGGTACGACCTCGGATAACTTTGACGCGTGGTTCGTCGGCAATACCCCGAAATTCTCCATGGCCGTCTGGCTCGGCAACGATGTCCATATCGAACTTTCGGAGGGTTCGTCATCGGCCGCGCGTCTCTGGAGCAGAATAATGACGCGAGTGATGGATGGCAGAGAAGTGGGGGAATATCCCGAAATGCCCGACAACGTTATCAGAGCCAGCGTCAGCGGCATGACCGACTACTTCATCAAAGGGACGAAACCGAACAGCATATCCATGGGCAGCACTTCGGCCAACATATGCGAGGACAGCGGATATCTCGCGACGCCCTGGTGTCCGAATACGGAAAAGAAGTCGTACTCGACCGTGAACGGAGGCGACTCTTCCAACAGCAAACCCAAATACTACTGCAATTTGCATAACATCAAACCGGGTAAATACCCGATAGACCCCGACAAGAAACTCGACAAGGATTTCGATCCCGACAGCGACAAGAAAGATGAGGAGAAGAAAAAGGAGGAGCCCGACGAGGACAAGGAGCAACCCGATCCGAAACCCAACCCAAAGCCCGATCCTGAGCCCGCCCCCGAACCGGCGCCGCCGGAGGATACGCCACCGCCGACCACGCCTACAGGCGCCGCCGCCACGCTGAACGTTTCCACGCACATCGGTTCCGCTCCCGCGGCTACGGTGGGGTATGCGGGGTACACGGAGAATTCCGGAGCGGTCTACGCGGGGCAGGGCGCGTCGTACAACGCGGCTTATGCGGCTTTGAGCGGCGATCTGTACGACACGGCCGATGCGACCTTGGGCGCCGCCGTCTCAGGCAACCCATATTTTGACGACTACCGTTATGACGAATCGGCGTATAGCGACGATGATATTTTGCTCGGCCGCTATCTGCTGAACTACTACTTCGCGCTGAAATGGGGCGGTAACGGCGGTAGCTACGGATAATACCCTGCTTGACAATTCATGTAAGTTATGAGATAATATTTCGGGATGTGGCCGCTGCGCGTTTTTCCGGTTGCGGAGGACGCTGTTATGCCGGTCAGGCGGCCGCTTTGTCTTATATCTTTTGCGTACGTGCTCGGCATCGGCTGCGCGTACGTTTTTTCGGTTGATTCGCGCACATTTTGTATAGGCGGCCTTGTCTGCGCCGCGGCGGTCTTCTTCATTTCGGGCAAGGTTTGTGCGGGTTTCGCTCCCGTCTCCGGCGGTGTCGGCGCGAGTTCAGCGCCTGTTGCGGGCGTCGTCGTCACGCCGCGCTCGTTCGCGTTTGTCCTTCTCTTTGTATTCATCGCTGGCGGACTGTACTGCGCGCGCGAACTCGAACGAGAGGACGCGCTCGAGCAGTACGCGATATCGCGCTACAACAACCCTGAATACGGCGTCCGTGGAAAAGGCGACGACCACGCGTCAGACGAAGCCGAAGATAGCGCGGATGTGGGCGAAAACACGGCGAGCGCGGATGAAGTGTCTGCGCCGCCGGGTTCAATGCCCGCGCAGCGGGGGCGCGTCCTGAAAGTCCGCGTCAGAGATGAGGATTATATCAGCCTTACCGTCGCTTCCGAGGGAAGAAACGTGCTTGTGAACGTCAGGGGAGAAGGGCTGTCCCCGAAGGATATCATCGGTCGTGAGATAGCGTTCTCGGGCGCGGTGGAGTTGCCCACGGGCAGGCGAAATCCCGGAACCTTTGATTACGCGCTGTACCTCAAGACGCAGGACGTGCGCGTGATCGTGAACTGCGATGTGTCCGACCTGGCGTTCGCGCCCTCGGACATGTCCCCGATATGGGACGCCTACGCTTCGCTCTGCCGGCTCAAATATTCCTTTCTGGAGAGGGCGCTGACCGCGATGCCGGAAGAAGAATACGGGCTGTTTGCGGGAATGATGTTCGGAGGATCGTCAGAAATGGACGAGGAGAGCTACGATCTGTTCCGGCGAAACGGCGTAGCCCATATCCTCAGCGTCAGTGGCCTTCATGTGGCGATAGTGTACGCCTTTTTGAACATGCTGCTTGGACGTCGAAAGACGTTGGCCGTCTACGCGGCCGTCGCGGCAGCCCTGATCTGCTACGCGGCTATGTCGGAATTTTCACCGTCCGTCGTGCGCGCCGTCACGATGATAGGACTGCACATCGCCTCGAAAGTGCTGAGCCTCAGATACGACTTGCTCACGGGAACGATGGCGGCCGCTTTCATCATGCTGCTCGTGAATCCGCTCGACCTCATGAGCGTCGGCTTCAGGCTTTCGTTCATCGCCGTGCTGTTGCTCGCGTTCGGAACGCCGCTCGCGAGTAGGTATT
>JAISZM010000083.1 GCA_031269205.1 Eubacteriales Family XIII. Incertae Sedis bacterium
TCCCCGCGAAACGACCAGATCGACGTCCTTCAAAGCCTTCACGCTCCCGTAATCCTTCGTGATTCCGTTCATCTCAAGTAAGTTCATTACCTCTCGCCTTCCTTCTCCTTATAGTGTAACATTGTCTGTCCGTCGCCGCGCGGCGACGCAAACGACCGCTTTGTTGTTATAGCTCTTTGCGCCCTCACTCTCCTCGCAGCACGACGGCCGGATCCACCGACGTGGCGCTTCTCACGGGGAGCAGACACGCGACGGCCGTTATGGCCGCCGATACGAGCACGGTCAGAGGTATCAGCAAGGGCTGAAACGATATCGACCGGCTGAACACCTGCATACTCACGAGCTGCGCGAAGGCGAAACCGAGGCCCGAGCCGAGCAGCCCTCCGCAGATGCCGAGCATGACGCCCTCCCCGAGGAACTCCCGCGCGATGCTCCTGTCCGAAGCCCCGAGCGCCTTCCGCAATCCTATCTCCCTGCGGCGTTCCGCGACGACGGCCATCATCGTCGTCGCGACCGTTATCATCGTGAGGAACAGCACGACGGCCGTGACGAGCCAGACGAGCGCTTCCAGTTTCGTCAGCACGGCACCCTCCGACTCCGTGACGCGCTTGACGAGCCGCGCCGAAACGCCGGCGACATTCTCCTCTATTTTCGCCGCGATGCCGGACAGCGCTTCCTGCGAGGCCGACACGCTGCACTCAGCCACGTCTATCCTCTCCTCGCCGCCCATCAGTCCGTTCAAATCGGCCAAGGAGAGAAAGATAAAACCCTCCTCGTCGCCGCCCGTCTGCACGACGCCCGACACGCGAAAGTCCCCGGAGAAGCTCTCTCCCGCCGCGTCCGTCCCGGTCAGCGTGAATGAATCGCCCGGCACGAGGCGAATGATATCCGCGACCTCCTGCCCGATGAGCACCGCCCCGTCCGCGGCGGGCCACTCGCCCGACACGAACCAATACGGACTCGTCCTTTGCACTTCATTCAGATCCGTGCCCGCCACCAGAAAGGGTTGCTCGTTGATCTTGCCGTTCTCGTAGCGGTAGGGCGCGACGCCGACGACGTCGGCCGCGGGGATGCAGTCCCTCGCCTCGCCTATGGTCTCCGCGCTCAATCCGCTCTCGTCCCCCGACGGAACAAGGATGAGGTTGGCCCCGTATGAGCGGAACTCCTGCCCCATCTGCCGCGGTATGTCGTAGTAGACGGTCACAAGTCCCGACAGGATGGTCGCGCCGATGGCGACGGCGAGCAAGGCGATGAGCATACGCGAGCGGCGGCGCAAGATCGAACCCGTCACCATCCTGAAGTACATGGGGAATCTCCGATTAAATCTATGCCGCGCGTCTTCGCCGCCGATTTGACGCCTATCTTCGGGAGAAAGCCTCGCGATACCACCGGTATCGCTGCGTTTTTTCCCTGCGATATGCGCCAAATCCATCGTCGAATCCGGCGACATATCTTTAATTGGAGTTTCCCTTGTCTGTCGTTTCATTCGCCCCTTTCCTTTTTATCTTCCATGTAATACTTCGGCAGGTCGCAACGACAACAACATGCGTATCGAGGGGACGCTCCCCGCGAGCGTTACTATGAACACGAGGATGGCCACTATCGGGATGACGACGGGACTCACCGTGACGTCGGCGCCGAAGACGGAGTGTCCGATGATCTGGGCGAAACCGAATCCCGCGAAATACCCTGCGGCGCCGCCTACGGCTGCCGTTATCAATATCTCCGACAGCACGAGGAAGGATATCGAGGCGTTGCGCGCGCCTACGGCTTTCAGCAGACCGATCTCGCGGCTGCGCTCCATGACGCTAACCGTGACAAGGTTGGAGATGCCGAGGGCCGATCCGGCCAGGCTGAGTATCGTTATGAGCAGCATGAGGAACTGCGTCTTTTCGAGGATGGCGCCCTCGGACTCCGCCACCTGCCTGATCGGTTTGGCGACCGAATCCGTGATCACCTCTTCAATCTGATAACATATCGCGCTGACGTAGGCCGTGCAGTACCAGGTTTCCCACTCCTTGATGGACAGGCTGTCCGGATTCTGCGCGGCTCGGCGCGACAGTTCGTTGTCCGGCGTCGTGAGCGCGCTGACCTCGACGCTGCCTACCGCGCCGGGCTTGCCCGCGAGTTCCTGCGCGACGCCGAGCGGCGCGTATATCCTGTCGTCCTCGTCCGAACCCGCGTCAAAGATGCCTTTCACGGTCAGCGTGCGCGTCTTGCCGCCTTCCTCGACGTCTATCTTGTCGCCGACCTCAGCGCCGAGGCTTTCGGCCGCGCGGGCGCCGAGCATGACGCCTTCCGCGTCGCCGTCGCTCGCCCAATCGCCCTCGACATCCCACCAGCTCTTCATGTTTCTCATGCCCGTGTCGAGGGACTCGCCTGTCGGCAGATCCAAGTGATGTTCGAACCATGTGCCGACGAGCGTTATCTGTTCGACGGGCGCCCCGCCCGCGGCCGATCCCTCCGGCGACCCGGACGGTTTGCAGCAGTCGGCAAGTTCGGCCTTCACTCCCGTTTCAAAGTACGGTGTGAAGTCGACGATGTTGAAGGCCCAGAAAATCGTCTTGATGAGGGAGAGTTCGTCCTCGTTCAGATATTTGTCGGAGACGCCCGCACCCTCGTCGACCCCGTAGAGGTCGCCCAACAACGAAGCCCCCTTCGGCAGCACGTTGATGTTCGCGCCGTACGTCTTCAATTCCATGTTCACCTTTTCGCCGACGTCAAACATCACGTTCAGCATGGCCGTCGCGAGCGACGCGCCGAGCGCTATCGTGACGGCGATCATGAGCATCTTCTTCCTCTGCCGGAACAGAGCGCCTCTGACCATGCGCTGAAACATCAGAGCATACCCCCTCGCCTCATCGCGCACACAACCTCAACGTTACTATTACACATCCGGCGGCGGCGGGCGGCTCTTCGCGTATCTTTAATCGGCGTTTCCCTACACAAACCGTGACTCCTCGCCTTCAAGGTCGGGAATTCTGATTATCATATTTCCCTCACGCACGACGTAGGCGAGCGGAACGGGGTTGCAACCCCCGCTGAACCCTATCGTGGATTTGTTCATGACGACGTCGCAGAGTCTGCATATGACGTCGCCCTTCCTCTCGTAGTAGCCCGTCGCGCCGCAGATGTCGCAGGCGTCCAAGCCGACGCCGAAGGCCGTTTCGCTCTTCTTGACGACGATGAAGCGAACTTCGATGCCGTTTGG
>JAISZM010000014.1 GCA_031269205.1 Eubacteriales Family XIII. Incertae Sedis bacterium
AGGTTCTTCATATTCTCGGGCGGCGAACCCCTCGTTCGCAAAAAGGACGTCATCAGGCTCTGCGAAAAGAATCCGGACTGCTACTTCCTCTCGTTCACGAACGGGACCCTCGTCGACGAGGAATTCTGCAAGCACCTGCTCCGCGTAGCTAATTTCGCGCTCGCCTTCTCCATCGAGGGCACCGAGGAAGCGACGGATATGCGCCGCGGCAAGGGTACCTACCAGAAGGTCATCGACGCGATGAAGCTCATGAAGAAGTACAAGCTCATCTACGGCATTTCCACCTGCTATCATAAATATAATACGGACGTCATAGGCTCGGACGAGTTCGTCGACGACATGGTCGCCCTCGGCAACCGCTTCGCGTGGAACTTCACCTACATGCCGGTCGGCAAAGACGCCGTGACCGACCTGCTCGCGACGCCTGAACAGCGCGAGTACATGTATCGCAGGATCCGCGAGATACGCGACCAGAAGCCCATCTTCGCGCTCGACTTCTGGAACGACGGCGAGTATACGGGCGGTTGCATCGCGGGCGGTCGCCGTTACCTGCACATCAACTCGAACGGCGACGTCGAGCCTTGCGCGTTCTGCCATTACTCCAACGTGAATATCCACGACGTGACCTTGCTCGAGGCCCTGCAGTCGCCGATATTCATGGAGTACCGGAAGAACGTCCCGTTCAGCGACAACATGCTCAGGCCCTGCCCCATGCTCGACAATCCCGAGAAGATCGAGATGATGGTCAACTGCGCGGGCGCGAAGTCCACGGACATGGTGGCGCCAGAGCCTATCGAGGATATGACGGCTCGCACAAGGACGGTCTCCAACGATTGGAAAGCCAAAGCGGACGTCCTTGAAGCGGAGCGTCTCGCGCGCAAGGCCACAGAGAACGCCCTGCGGGAGAACGCCTGATTCACCGCGAAGTATCCGTCATTGCGACGCACTATGACGCCCCCGGTATCCGGGGGCGTTTTCAGCGCGCCTGGCGTGGGCGCTTTGAGCGCAGCTGCGAAATACGTGGTTTTAAACGCAAATATGATCCTTCAATTTTTCGAAGGTCTTTTCACCAATGCCGCTGACCTTCTTGAGATCCTCTATATTCGCGAAAGATCCGTTGCCGTCTCGATAATCTATGATTTTCTGCGCGGTGGCGGGGCCTACTCCGTTCAGCGTCTGTAGCGTCGCGGTGTCCGCCGTGTTGATGTTTACCTGGGCTGTTCCCGCGGCGCCGCCCGCGCTTGCCCCGGTGGCGCCGCCTCCCGCGTCCTGCTGCGCTCCCGAAGATCCTCCGGTGAACCCGGCGGACGCCGGTAATTGCTCACTCGACTCGATTTCATCCTTCGTCGGGATATAAACCCTGTCGCCGTCAATCAGCGCGGCGGCCCGATTCAGGTAGGTGATGTCGGCATCCTTTGTCAGCCCGCCCGCGGCTTCTATCGCCTCATAGACGCGGCTTCCCTCCCCCAGTTCGTAGACCGCGGGCGACTTTACGGCGCCGCTGACATCCACAAATATCGTCAAAGGTCCGGAAACGGCGCCTGGACTCGCGCTGGCGGCTTCTACGATCACACCGTCTGCCGGTGCCGCTTCAGACGCGACGCCCCCGTCGTCGACCGCGCCCGACGACGCGTCCTGATAAGCGCCGTCGGCGTAGAGTACATCCGCTTCGCCCTCGTCCGCGCTGCGATCCAGATACGTCACGGCCACAATCCCCGCAACCGCGGCTATTATGAATATAAACTTCATCATCTTACGATTTTTCATTATGTGTTTCCCGCTGTACGCGCTTTTCATTCAGTTCACCTCCTACTGCACTACGACGTTTAGGCATCGACGACAATCGATACTGTATTTTAACATAAAATTGAAATATAGTATATATATTTTTTTGATTGAAGTATTAAATTTTGTTTGAAATATTTATAGTTTAATGGCACTATTTAGTCAGAGCCGTATGCCTCGTCGCTAGCTATTAAGAAAACAGGTCTGATACGCTAGGCTCTTGTCATTTCGTAACTATCTTTGTCCTCGTTATCACCGGGTCGGCAGGGTCTAACTTCAGGTCGCAGAACTCGTAGAACGACTGCGTGAGGGCAAGCGGGTTCAGCGTCGCTCCCGCTGACGCGGAGAGAACGCAGGCGTAGCACGCCCTGCTTCCTACGTTCCTTTCGGTCGTAAACGATATTATCAGGGGTCTGATGTCTATCGTGTCCGTTCCGCCCTTCTTGCGGTTTTCCTTTTCGACGTAGATGTGTTCCTGAGCAAGGTACTCCACCAAGCGTCTATCCGCGTCGCAGATCTGCGGCGCCGTGATATCGTATTCGGCGTACCTCACACGCGACGCCATCGACTTGCGCGACGCCGCGTTGGCATCCCCGTCGGCATCGACGCTTATCACGACGACGCCCTCGGGCATGGCGCGATTGAGTTCGTCCACAGAGATTACCTGGTCGCCCTCTATCGCAACCTCGAGGTATTCGCAGAGCGACTCGAATCCGAGCGTGAGCGGTAGCGCGAGGCTCATCTTCGGATGCGGGTTGAATCCTGACGAGTACACGGGGGTCAGCCCCGAGCGCCTGAGTCCCCGAAGCAGCGCGCGTTGAAGGTCGAGGTGGGACATATAAACCGCGCGCCCTGTTTTCATGAATTTTATAACGGTTTTCATCCTGTGTCCTGCATTTTGTTCAAACGGCTCGATCTTCTTACCTCACTTGCGGATATCCGCGCCGTACGCCATGGCGCTTTCGTATTCTTTTCGCAAAAGTTCCTGGGTCGTTCCCATGTCTATGATGTTCCACGGGAGGGGCGCGTCCGGATTCGTGTAACGATCCATGCCGTCAGACTCGACTGTTTCGCCTATGGCCTGTTTCCAGCGATCGAAGTCAAAGCGCTCGCGCCAGCTGTCGAAGCGGCAGCCTAGTTCCCACGCGCGCCTGATCGCGGCGAAAGCGCGTCGGTCGCCTTTGGCCAGCATCATCTCGACGGCGCTGGCCCGCGTGTCGTGAAACCGAAAATTCACGCCTTTGACGGCTCGCAGCTTGTCCTTCAAGCGGTACATCTTTTTCAAGAGAGATGCCTCGTCTACACCGGCGATCCACTGGAACGGGGTGTGCGGCTTCGGCACGAAATTTGACACGCTGATCGTGAGCGCCAGACTCCGCCCGCCTTTTCCCCGCAGCTCGCGCGCCCGTTTCATGATCGTTTCCGCGAGCGTCACGATGCCGTCTATATCCTCACAGGTTTCCGTCGGCAAGCCGATCATGAAGTAGAGCTTGACGCGATTCCACCCGATCTCCAAGGCTTTTTCAACGCCGGTCAGGATGTCGCGCTCCGTGATATTTTTTCTTATCGCGTCGCGCAGCCGCTGCGTTCCCGCCTCGGGCGCGAAGGTCAGACCGGATTTCTTGTATGACGCTATGCGCTGCAGGGCGTCCTGCGACAGGGAGTCGAGGCGCAACGACGGCAAAGAGAGAGACACGTCCATCTCTCCGAATTCGTCCGTGAGGCCGGCCACGAGCTGCTCTATCTCAGGGTAATCACCCGCTGACAGCGAGAGCAACGACACCTCGTCATAACCCGTGTTTGCGAGCTGAACGTCCAATATCTCGCGTATCTTTCCGCGCGTCCGTCTGCGCACGGGCCGGTACACGTATCCCGCCTGACAGAATCTGCAGCCCCTGCCGCAACCTCTCGAGATCTCGCATACCGCCCGTTCGTGGACGGCTTCTATCGAAGGGACGACAGGCGACGACGGATAATACGCGGCGTCGAGATCCTCCACGGTTCGCTTCACTATGCGTTCGGGTAGGCCCGCGCGCTTCGGTTCATGGCGCACATATGCGCCTTCGCTGCCGTAGATGGGTTCGTAAAAGGACGGGACGTACACGCCTCCGAGTCGCGCGAGCGATTCGAGAAAATCATTCCTGCTTTTTTTGCTTCGCTTCCACTCGGCGTGTGCGCGACAGATATCGGGGAAGACATCTTCTCCGTCGCCAATGACGATAAAGTCGAAGGCGTCGGCGAGGGGTTCGGGATTGCAGGCGCAGCTGCCGCCCGCGCACACGAAGGGCGTGCCTTCGGCGCGTTCGGAAGCGAGCAGGGGTATGCCCGCGAGATCGAGCATGTTGAGAATGTTCGTGTACGACAGCTCGTACTGGAGCGTGAACGCCACGATATCCGCCGCGGATACGGGCGCGCGTGTTTCGAGCGTGAAAAGCGGCGTCGCCTCAGAGCGCATGATATCCTCCATGTCGGAGGCGGGCGCGAACACCCTTTCACAGAGGACGCCGTCCAGTGAATTCAATAGCCCGTAGAGTATCTGGAGTCCCGTATACGACATGCCTATCTCGTATAGATCGGGAAAGCCGAACGCTATCCGCGTCGATATGGACGAAGATTCCTTACCGATGCTGCCAACCTCGCCGCCCGCGTATCTGCCGGGCTTCGTGACGCGCCGCAGCAGCCCCTCGATATCGACGGCGCCGCCTTTCGCGGCGTCGTCGATTGACCTGCCGATATAATTCTCTATCGACGACACGAGTTCCGACGTCTCATGAATCTTCCCGCGGAGATGCGCTACAGCCTCGGCGTTATGCGAGAAGCGCTCGATCATCGTCTCGATGCGCTTTCGGTATCCGACGTAGCGATCCTCGAGAACGGACCTGTCCGCGAGCGCTATGACATCGACTTCCCTCAGCGACGTTACGTCCTTCACCATGTCGTAGTCCATATGTACGCGGATGATGTCGGCGGCCGCCTTGTCGTAACGGGCTACGATATCCGCGGCTCTGGCAGCGTGATTCGTCTCCTCTCGCACGATGTCATGCAGCATGGCCGCCCTGCAAACGAGGGCGGGATCAACGGCCGCGCCCGCGGAGCGAAGCGCCGACGCGATATTGGAAGCTACGCGCGCAACAGCCGCACAGTGCCTTATGATGTGAGGGCGCGTGCCGTATTCGGCGAACAGCCGATAACAGTCCTTCACGGAAAGCGGGTCATTCATCTTCGTAGTCAAACTCCGTTCCGAACATTCTCACCGTATCTCCGTCGCGCAACCCTTCCGCCTTCATGCGGGCTATCGCGCCGTTCTTCACAAGGTATTGCCACAGGTAGCGCAGAGATCCGTAATCGCTGAAATTTGTGGACTCGAATATCTTTTTCAGATGCTTGCCGGACACGACAAACGCGTCGCCGTCTCTTTCGATACGAATATCACGGTAGTCCGGCTCGTTCCGCCCGGAGACGACGTCAAGCACGTCGCCGCATCCCGCGCCGTCTTCATCCGAGCCCTCAGGGCGCTCACGCTCTATTCGCGCGAGTTCGGAAACGGCGGCGCGCATAAGGTCGGCGACCCCTTCCGTCGTCGACGCGCTCACGGGGTAATACAGCACGCCGTCCGCCGCGACGACCTCCAGAAGTTTCGCGTATTCTTCCCCCGATGCGTCGGCAATATCCATCTTGTTCAGCGCCACGATCTGCGGTTTTTTTATGAGATCGGCGGAATAGGCGGCGAGTTCGGAACGTATTCGCAGGTAATCGTCAGCGGGCGCCCTGCCCTCCGAGCCTGACGCGTCTATGACGTGTATCAGCATCCTCGTGCGTTCGATATGTTTCAAAAAATCGTGGCCGAGTCCCGCTCCTTTCGCGGCGCCCTCGATGAGACCCGGTATGTCCGCGAGGACAAATTCCGTGTCGTATGCGCTGACGACGCCGAGGTTCGGAACCGTGGTCGTAAAATGATAGTCCGCAATCTTCGGCTTCGCCGCGCTGGCGACGGAGAGCAGCGTCGACTTGCCGACGTTGGGAAACCCGACGAGTCCCACGTCCGCGATGAGTTTCAACTCGAGCCTGACGACGCGTTCCACGCCATCAGCTCCAGCCTCCGCGAAATTTGGCGCCTGGCGCTTCGAATTTTTGAAGTTGCTGTTGCCGAGTCCGCCCTTGCCTCCTATCGAGGCCACGAATCTCTCGCCGTCCCGCGTGAGGTCGTGCATGAATCTGCCACTTTTGACGTCCGTGACGACCGTTCCGACGGGTACTTTGATAATGAGGTCGGAACCTTGTTTTCCGTACCTATTCGATTTGGAGCCTTTTTGTCCGGCCTCCGCGACGTACCTGCTCTTATATCTGAAGTCCATGAGCGTTCTCAGGTTGCGGTCGGCGAGAAACACGACGTCCCCGCCCTTGCCTCCGTTGCCGCCGTCCGGACCCCCCTGCGGGACGAAAGGTTCGCGCCGGAACGTGACAGCCCCGTCGCCGCCTCTGCCCGAACGTATCGTAATTTCCGCCACATCGACAAATTTCATAATGCTTCCGTTCTATTCCTCTGAACCGCTCGCCGTCCTACTGTCGCCTGCTTTTTGACAGAATGCCGCACCCCGCTAAAGAATGCGGATGTCGCCCGACACCCGCATTGTATCATCGATACGTTTCATGGAAAACGCTGATTGCCGTTACGCTTCTTTCGCGTAGACGCTGACCTGCTTGCGATACTTGTCGTAGCGTTCGAACTTGACGCTGCCGTCGATCTTCGCGAACAGCGAATCGTCGCCACCGATGCCGACATTGTTCCCCGGATGGAACTTCGTGCCGCGCTGTCTCACGAGGATACTGCCCGCGCTCACGTACTGTCCGTCGCCGCGCTTTACGCCGAGCCGTTTGGCCGCTGACTCGCGACCGTTCTTGGAACTTCCTACTCCCTTTTTACTCGCCATTTCGTACCTCTTTTCTCTCTGTCGCGGCGGCGTCTCATTCGCTGTCGTTCACGGGAACAAACCGCCGCTTCACGTTACGCTTTATCTATACTATTCTCCGCTTCCGCGAGTATAGCGAGGAGTTCATCCTTCTTCGCGCTCTTCGCGTAGGAAGCGCCTAATTCGTCCAGCTTCGCCATGATGTCGGATTTCGTCATCTTGGGCGCTGCCGCCTTGTCGGACTTATCAGTCTTCTCGGCTTTCTCTATCTTGGCGTCGTCGTCGGCCTTATCATCAGCGGGCTTCTCCGTTTCGAGCTTGGCGGTTTCAGTCTCTGCCTCGGTCTCGGCGGTTTCAGTCTCTGCCTCGGTCTCGGCGGTTTCAGTCTCTGCCTCGGTCTCGGCGGTTTCAGTCTCTGCCTTGATCTCGGCGGTTTCAATCGCGTCGTCCCCGGCTGTGACTTTGTCGGCCTTCTTGGGTTCTTCCTTTTTCAGCACGATCTTCCCGCCGACGCTCACGCTCTCTATCTCTACCTCCGTGAACGGTTGTCGATGGCCCTGCTTCCGACGATAATTCTTCTTCGCCTTAAACTTGAAGACGACGATCTTTTCTCCCTTGCCCACATCGGTCACTGTCGCGTTCACCGTCGCGGCGTCGAGATAGGGCGTACCGATCAGGGTTTCGTCGTCGTGGTTTACGACGAGAACCTTGTCGAACTCGATCTTGGCGCCCTTCTCATCGGGCAGTTTTTCCACCCTGACTGTGTCGCCTGCGGCAACCTTGTACTGCTTACCGCCGGTTTCAAAAATTGCGTACATAAAACATTACCTCCTCTTCGGAAACACGTGGCATTTATTTATTGCTCCACTTTGCGCAACATCTAACCTGTTGATCTGTGGAGCAATCACCGGAGTTTCCATCCTCCTCGCCGTAGGGGCTTGCCACACATATCCCATGGTTGCGTGGCAATTAATCAAAGGAACTTCTAAGCCCGTTCCGTGCGGCTCACGAATAAATAGTCTAACATAAAAATCGTTGACTGGTCAACGATTTTATTAATTTTGTAAATTTTACAAGCTCGAACGTAACTTATTTCGGCACTGAACAGTAACCTCGAACGTTCGACCGACGCGCTTTTACGCGTTCCAATGCTTGTACACGTAGTCCGCGCTAGCCCTCAGGAGCTCCGGCGAACCGGCGATCTCGAGCGTCGAATAGTGTATCTTGTCGCTGTCCTTCAGCACGTCAATGACGCCCTTCACGTCAATACAGCCCGTGCCGAGTTCTATCGTCGAGAAGCCGCAGCCATAGATGGTTCCGCGCTTCGGCAGCCATTCCTCACCGAGATCCTTCCAATGTATATGATATATCTTGTCCTTGTACGTCTTCGCGAGTTCGACGGGATCCGTGCCGCCGAGCCACGAATTGCCCGTGTCCATGTTCACGCCGAGGCTCTTGGGATTGCCGAGAAACTCCATGACGTCGCCGATGCCCGAGATGGAATCCGTCAGCGGACCGTGCGGCTCGAAGATGACGTTCACGCCGTAGTCGTCGGCCATGCGGCAGGGCTGATACAGCTTCTCCGCGCACGTGAACACGCATTGATCGTAGGACAGTCCTTTCGCCCAGTCGCTCTTGGGGTAGGTTTCCGTCGTCACCACGTCGCGAACGCCGATTGCCGCCGCGAACCTGATGGCCTGCATGATCTCCTTCGTCTGAAACTCGGCCGGATGCGACGCTTCAAGCAGCGACGCGTGCGCGCTGATCGTCATGATCTCCATGCCGTATTTGTCGAACATCCTCTTGACGTCGAAAGGGTTGCTGTCCAAACTGATGGACGCCGAAAGACCCGCTGACGCGAACATGCTGCCGCCCGAGTGCGTGTCCGTGATGTCCGCACACGTGAACCCGGCTTCCTTCGCGAGTTTGAGATTGTGTTCAGCAGAAGTGTAAGGCTCGAGTGCGAGAAAAACTCCGACTTTCATAATAAATCCTCCTCATAACGCCGACAAGACATCGGCCCCCAAAGTGAAAAACGATTAAATAATAACAACGTTGCCGACTTTTAAAGCGCCGTGCGAAGACCCCCGAAAATGTTCGTTTAGAAAGCCTACCGCCCCTCTATTATCCGTCAACCCGAGGGAGAAGTCAACAAATTCGGACTTTGTGATAAAATATGAATATGTTTGATTACCATTCACACAGCGATATGTCGAGCGACGGGCGCGACAGCATCGAGGACATGGTCGGCGCGGCGTTGGCGGCGGGACTCGACGAATACGCGATAACCGACCACTACGACTACGATTACAAGGATCCGTCCATCGATTTCGACCTTGACGTCGAGGGCTATTGCACGACCCTTGCGGCAACGGCGAAGCGTTGTGATCGGGATTTTCCCGGTCTTCCGGGCGCAGGCCGACCTTTCAGATTCGTGAAGGGCATAGAACTCGGAATGCAGCTCGGCGAGCCGAACCTGCGCAACTTAAAAGTCGTCTCATCCTGTGATTTCGACTTCGTCGTCGCCTCCGTTCACTGCGCGTGGGACTGCGCCGTGGACATACCCGCCTATCACGAACGCCGCGATCCCGAAACCGCCGCGAGGGACTATTACGATTACACGCTGAAATGTCTCGAGGAATACGACGACTTTGACGTTCTCGGCCATATCAACTTCATCGACCGCTTCACGCGGATAGTCCCGGACGAAGACGTGGTATGGGACAGCGTTGATTCCGTCATAAAAAAACTCGTCGAAATGGGCAAGGGTATGGAAGTCAACACGAAGATATTCCGCGTCCTCGAGGGTCGCCATTCGACACCGACTCTGCGCATGTTAAAGAGATACGTCGAACTCGGAGGCGAAACCGTGACGACCGGCGCGGACGCCCACAGGGTTTCCGAAGTAGGCGCGGGGCTGAGAGAGGCGGAGGAACTCATGCGCGCGGCTGGCTTGCGCTACATCGCTTCCTTCCGGAACCGCGAGGTCAAATATGTTCCTCTCTAAGGAAATACTGATTAATCAGCGTTTCCCTAACTGAACAAGTCCTTCACGGCGTCCGCGAAGGATTTGCGGCGCGAATAGGCTTCGGAGCCTACCTTCTCCGCCATCTCCTTCAGCGCTTTCTTCTGATCCGCGTTGAGCTTCGTCGGAACCTCAAGCTTCACCTTCACGAACAGATGACCGTGCCTGTTTCCGCGCAAGTGCTTCATTCCCTTGCCCTTCAGACGGAACACCGTGTCGGGCTGCGTGCCCGGAGGCACCTTGTACTTCACCTTCTCGTTCAGCGTCGGTACGATGATGGTCGTGCCGAGCGCCGCCTGATCGAAGGTGATCGGTATCTCGAGCCAGAGGTCGTCGCCTTTTCGCGTGAAGAGCTTGTGTTTCGCTACGGAGATTATGACGTACAGGTCGCCCGGCGGTCCCCCGTTCGTACCGGGTTCGCCTTCTCCGCGTATCGTGATAGCCATACCGTCGTCAATGCCTGCCGGTATCTCAACGGGGATTGTCGATTCTGTCCGTACGCGACCCGAACCGCCGCAGTCCGGACAAGGCGTATCGATGACCTCGCCCGTGCCGTGACACGCGGAACACGTGTTGACGCTCGAAAAAGCCCCGAACGGCGTGTTCTGTTGCGTATGCACCTGACCCGAACCACCGCAGGCGCGACACGCGCTCTTGGCCGTACCATCCTTCGCGCCGGTGCCTCCGCACGAGGTACACTCGGCCATCTTCTTCAGTTTGACCTTCTTGGTCGTGCCAAAAGCGGCCTCGCTAAACGTGATGTGGAGCGAAACCTGAAGGTTCTGTCCCTTGCGCGGCATCGTGCGCCGACGCGCGGAACCGCCGCCCATGCCGCCGCCGAAGAACGAACCAAAGATGTCGCCGATGTCGCCAAAATCGAACTCGACGCCGCCGAATCCGCCCGCCCCGCCCGCGCCGAAACCCGAATTGGGATCGACGCCGGCGTGACCGAACCTGTCGTATCGCTCCTTCTTTTCCGCATCGGACAGTATGCCGTAGGCTTCGTTGACCTCCTTGAAAGCTTCCTCGGCCTTCTTATCGTCCGGATTTTTGTCAGGGTGATACTGCATGGCCTTCTTACGGAAAGCCTTTTTTATCTCGTCCTCTGACGCCCCCTTATGTAGGCCGAGTACCTCGTAATAGTCCCTTTTATCTGCCATTATCTACCCGCCGTCACGCCGTCAATTTTCGCCGCTCTTATCGGCATCGTCGTCGACGACCTCAAAGTCCGCGTCCACCACGTTGTCCTCTCCGGCGGCGGGGCTGCTTTCCGTGTTCGGATCGGACGCGCCCGTACCGAAGCCTTCCGCGCCGGGCGTCTGTCCCGGAGCGGCTCCCTGAGCCTGAGCCTGTTGATAGAGTTTCTGACTGACGGCGGAAAACTCGTTCATCAGGGTCTCGTTTTTCGCCTTGATGTCGTCGATGCTCGTACCGTCGAGGGCGGCCTTCAGCGCGTCCTTCGCGGACTCTACGCGCGCCTTCTCCTCGTCCGATATCTTGCCCTCGAGTTCCTTCAGCGCCTTCTCCGTCTCATAGACGAGCGCTTCGGCTCCGTTGCGCGTCTCCACCTCTTCTTTGCGCTTCTTGTCCTCGCCGGCAAACTGCTCGGCTTCCTTGACCTTCGCCTTGATCTCCTCCTCGGAGAGCTTGTTCGACGAGGTGATGGATATGCTCTGCTCCTTGCCCGTGCCGAGGTCCTTCGCGCTCACGTTCACGATGCCGTTCGCGTCAATGTCAAACGCGACCTCGATCTGCGGAATACCGCGCGGCGCGGGAGGTATGCCCGTCAGCTGGAAGCGGCCGAGCGTGATGTTGCCGCTCGCGAACTCGCGCTCGCCCTGCATGACGTGGATGTCCACGGCGTTCTGATTGTCGGCCGCCGTCGAGAATATCTGGCTCTTCTTCGTAGGTATCGTCGTGTTGCGCTCGATGAGCTTCGTCGCGACCCCACCGAGCGTCTCGATGGAAAGCGACAGCGGCGTCACGTCAAGCAACAGCACATCGTGTACCTCGCCCGTCAGTACGCCCGCCTGTATCGCCGCTCCTATGGCGACGCTCTCATCGGGGTTGACGCCTTTGAACGGGTCCTTGCCTGTGATGTTCTTCACGGCCTCCTGTACGGCCGGTATGCGCGTGGAACCGCCGACGAGGATGACCTTGCTGATGTCGCTCGCCGTAGCGCCCGCGTCGGAGAGGGCCTTCTTCATCGGCTCTGTCGTCTTGTCGACGAGGTGGCTCGTGAGCTGATCGAACTTTGCGCGCGTCACATCCATGTTAAGATGGAGCGGCCCGGCCTCGCTGACCGTGATGAACGGCAGATTGATGTTGGCCTGCTGCTGTCCGGAAAGCTCCTTCTTGGCCTTCTCGGCGGCTTCTTTCAGGCGTTGCAGCGCCATCTTGTCCTGTCTCAGGTCTATGCCGTTCTCCTTCGCGAAGCTGTCCGCTATGAAGTTCATGAGCGCGTCGTCGAAGTCGTCGCCGCCGAGCCTGTTGTTGCCGTTCGTCGCGAGTACCTCGAATACGCCGTCGCCGAGTTCAAGCACGGACACATCAAAGGTGCCGCCACCGAGATCGTAGACGAGTATCTTGTGGTGCTCTGTCTCCTTGTCGAGTCCGTACGCGAGCGAAGCCGCCGTCGGCTCGTTGATGATGCGCTTGACGTCGAGTCCCGCAATCCTTCCCGCGTCCTTTGTAGCCTGTTTCTGGCTGTCCGCGAAGTAGGCCGGCACCGTGATGACGGCCTCCGTGACCGTCTCGCCGAGGTAAGCCTCCGCATCCGTCTTGAGCTTGCCGAGTATCATCGCCGAAATGTCCTGCGGCGTGTAGGTCTTGCCGTCTATCTCGACCTTGTAGTCCGTCCCCATCTCCCTCTTGATAGAGGATATAGTGCGGTCGGGATTCGTGATTGCCTGCCGCTTGGCCGTCTCGCCGACGAGCCGCTCACCGTTCTTCGCGAAGCCCACCACTGACGGGGTGGTTCTGTTACCTTCCGCGTTAGGTATTACCACGGGTTCGCCCCCCTCAAGGACGGCGACGCATGAGTTGGTGGTGCCTAGATCTATTCCGATTACTTTTCCCA
>JAISZM010000149.1 GCA_031269205.1 Eubacteriales Family XIII. Incertae Sedis bacterium
CCGAAGGGTCGGTCGCCGCGAGTTTCTCGACCTCGTCCATGTCGGGGCCGTCGTCGAGCATGGACACGTTCACGAGTTTCGCGCCGAAGTCCGCGGAGAGATTGAAGTGTCGGTCGTAGCCGGGAACGGGGCAGAGGACTTTCGCCGCGTCCCCGCGGTTCCACGGCTTGCAGTCCATGGCGCCCGTGGCGTCCGGCGCGCCGAACAGGTAGAGCATCACGAAGGTGTTATACATGTGGGTGAGGCTCGAATTGCCGCCGACGATCATGCCTTCGGTGGGTATGTCGAGCAAGTCCGCGAAAAGCCGTTTCAGTTCGGGCAGACCCGCGAGCGTCCCGTAGTTGCGCGCATCCGTGCCGTCCTCGGCGGTGAAGTCCTCCAAGGCGCCGAGCATGCCGTTCGACAGCTCGAGCGCGTCCGGCCCCGGCTTGCCGCGCGACAGGTCGAGGCTGAGCCCGAGGGATTTCAACTCCTCGTACCTCGACCTGTTCTCCGCAAGCAACTCCTGTTGCGCGCCCTTCGTCAGTTCACTCCATATCGGCAATGCCTCTCACCTCTCTCTTGTTGCGCCATCGAGTAAAAGATAATTACCGATAATTATATACCATATGGAATAATAACGCACACGCGGAGCCGCGCCTCGCTTCCCCGGCGCTTACAATGTTGGTTACTATTCAGTCGCCACGCCATTTTTGCCTTTTTGCCCCGGCTTCAGCCGGTTGGCAAAACGGACAGCCGTGCTGCCCATACCGGAACCTGATTGCAATTTTGGCTTCCTCACGTACTTCAAAGTACGCTCCGGTGAGCCAAAATCACCCTCAGAACCCGGTCTGAACAAAACTGACGCGGCGACTGAATAGTTTCGATTAAACCACTGAACTGTTACCAATATTATCCCTTCTTTTTTGTGAAGTGCCCGTGCAACGCGAGTATCGGGACTCCCACCACCCAGACGCCGGCCGTGTAGGAGATGCCCATCTGCAGCAGCGCCTGCTCGGGCGACAGCGCGTCCGCGACCAACGGCACGGTCAGCACGATGAGCGTACCCGCCCACCCCGTGAGCCACGCGCTGAGATCGAAGACTTTGTCCAAGTACATCGACAGGAACACGGCCGGCAGGACGAAGACGAACAGCGTCAAAAACAAATTCAGCGGCGTCGGCCCGCCGACCGCGCCGAGCACCAACACGACGAAGTACGCCCAGAAGTTGCCGGCGAGAAATCCGAACGTGATTTTCGGTGCGTGCGCGAGCTGCGCCCCGTCGGCCACGTAGATGCCGGCCGAGATGAGCGCGGCGGGCGCGACGAGGAACCCGAACGCGAACGTGCCGAGCACCGCCCACGCGGGCGCGATGAGCGCGATAAGAACAGCCAATAGCAATACGATTTTGAACTTTCCCATTTTGAATCTCCTCCCAACCTTCCGATACTTGATAAAATAACTCCAGTTTTAGCCTACACTTTTTCGCCTGAGCGAAGTCTGTTCATGTAATAGTAGTGCTGTCCGTCCTGTGAGTGTGTGTCGATTCCCCGGTGTATCTATGATCGGTTCATAGGCGTTATTGCAGTATTTCGATGCTCAGTCTGCTCCGGCTTTCGGTCAGACCTTTCAGGCTCACATGGTAGTCGATGTCGAGCGAGCCTTCCCCTTCCACGGTGATGCGGTTGTCGATGTTGTTCGTGAGGACCTCCATCTCGACCGAGCCGAAGGGCGTTTCGTACCAACCGCTGAAACGCTTGCCCTTCTCGAACTCTATGGACGTCCCGCTCGGGATGTCCTCGCCGTACCGCTTCATGCGTATCTTGTCGCCCGTGATGCGCAGACTCGTCGTGCAACCTTCCATGCCGGAAAAATTGCTCTCGTCGTAGACGAGATAAACCGAGGGGCCGCGCTTGTAGAAGCGTCCCTCCGTGATGAACTCCATGCCCGAGTCCGTGACGTCGAAACCTTCGGCGGGCGAGCCGTCGTCCTCGTCGTTTCGGTTTCCGATAATTTTTAAAAGTATGTCTTTCATATTCTGCTTTCCCTTATCTATTATAACCCAATCGGATTATCTTTTCTATCAGGTCGGGGTAGGGCAGACCCGCCGCTTCCCACAGGCGCGGGAACATGCTGTATTGCGTGAAGCCGGGGATGGTGTTCATCTCGTTCACGAAGATTTCGTCGGCGGCCTCGTCATAGAAAAAGTCGACTCGCGCGAAGCCCGCGCCGTCGAGCGTTTTGTACGTTTTGATCGCCATGTCCTTGATCCGCGCCTCCGCGTCGGGCGCTATCTCGGCGGGTATGCTGAGTTCGAAAACGTTGTTCCGGTACTTCGTGTCGTAATCGTAGAAGCCGCCGCCCGTCATGATCTCTCCGACGGCGCCGACGCTCGGCGTTTCGTTGCCGAGCACGGCCGCTTCGAGCTCGCGCCCTTTCGATTCGACCTCGACGAGTATGCGGCGGTCGTAGCGCAGCGCGTCCGTGATCGCCGCGGCGAGTTCGGAGCGGCCCTTCGCCCGGCTCACGCCGACGCTTGAGCCCATGTTCGCGGGCTTGACGTAGACCGGGAAGTCGAGGGCGCTCTCGATACGCGACAGTGAGCCGGGCGCGTCGGCGCCGTATTCGCTCGCCGTCGTAAAGGTGTAGTCGAGCACGGGTACGCCGGCCCGCGCAAGCAATTCCTTCGCGATGATCTTGTCCATGGATATGGCCGAAGCGCAGACGCCGCAACCGCCGTAGGGAATGCCCAAGGTTTCGAACAGCCCCTGCACGGAGCCGTCCTCACCGAAGGGGCCGTGGAGCGCGGGGAACACGAAATCGACGGAGGCCGCGAACGCCGCGATGTCTGCGGGTCGCGCCTCGGGATACGACGAGGCGTTCGCG
>JAISZM010000167.1 GCA_031269205.1 Eubacteriales Family XIII. Incertae Sedis bacterium
GCCCGTATATACGCGCGGAGCGTTGTTGTCGGTGTAGCGGGGATTCGTGAGCGTTATATTCTTGACGGTCACCTTGGCGCCGTCGGACAGATCGGCGATGTCGATGCCCGCGCCCTTCATGGCTTCGCGCAGCATCTCGTAGGGCTGCGATTTCGAGTTTTTCAGATTTTTCCCCGTCAGCGTTTTCTTAATGGCGACCGACGCGTTGTAACTGTCGTGCGACAGCGCGAATTTCAGGTCGCTCGCATCCTTCTTAAAGGGCAGATACTTGAAGTTCGTGCCCGCGGCACCCGAGGACTTCGGATACTCCGTATGGCCGCCGTTGGACGCGCTGTAGCACGAGAACACGTTGTCGCCCGAAGGGGTCTGCAATATTTGACACGCGGTAGCGACGACAGCGCTGTTCGCGTTGGTGTATTTCGCGTCGTAACCCTTGTAGACCTGCGAGGCGGTCGTGTCGACGACATCGTGCTGCTGGCTCGCGCGTTTGCGATTGTTCATGACGTAGTACGCGAAGGTGCGCGCCGCGACCGCCTGAGCCTTGATAGCCTCGATATAGGATTTGCTATTGCCCGACTCGTACGGCACAACGCCGAGCACGTAGGTCTCCATGTCGACGTGGGTGACTATCTTCAGCTTGCCGCTCTTGTTGATGATACGGAGGTCGCCCGGGTAATTGTGTCCGCCTATCGTTATGTGGTCGGCGACCTTGCTCGAGGCCGCCTGCAACAGGATGTCCTTGTCCAAGGCGTATACGGTTTTGCCCGCGGTCAGTTTGATGCCCGCGGCGCCGTTCGCTGCGATGGTCAAGGCGCCGGACACGGGTTCGTCGTTGTCCTTGATCGTGTAGGTGCCGTTGACCGTCGGTTTGAAGGACTTCGGCGAGCCGAGTGACGACAGATGCACCCTTATCATGTGGTCCGCCGTCGGCGAGACCTCGTCCGCGTATACGGACGCGGATCCATCCGGCAGGCCAGGCGTCCCGTCGTTCACAGCGGAACCCCCCGGTATGAGGAAAAGTCCCAACGCGAGAGCCGCTGTAGGCAACGCGCATAGTATCCTTCTAAAAAGCGTTATTTTCATACACATATTATAGCCCGCGAATGTGAAGGTTGAACGGATGAAACGGTTATTATTCCGTTACATTCCTGTTGCCATTTTGGCACGGCGCGTATATACTTACAGTAATTATTCCGCTATTTTCATACGGTCAACAGCGCGGTTTTTTGCGCACAGGGAGGTGCTGTCCATGGAAAACCTGAAAGTGAAGGAAGGGCGTGTAGGCGTCAAGGACGTCGTGCAGCGCAGGGTCGGCGTTTTCGGGGTCGTCGGCATGTTCTACGCGATCTGCTGCGCGGGAGCCTTCGGCATCGAGGAGATGATACCCGAGGTCGGTCCCGGCGTAACGATACTGCTGTTGGTGGTGCTGCCTTTTTGCTGGGCGCTGCCCTATAGTCTGATCTGCGCGGAGATGGGTTCGGCGCGGCCCGTCGAGGGCGGCAACATCCTCTGGGTCAAGGAAGCGCTCGGAGAGTTTTGGTTCGGCATCATGGTCTTCGTCAATTTCCTCTGGGGACTCGTCGCGAACACGGTCTTCGTCGTGCTCGCCGTCGACTACCTCGGCAACATCATCGACTTCCCGAAGAACGCGGACGGAAGCTTCACCTTTGAATCGATGATGATAATATACGCCATCAAGATCGGCTTGGTCGCGCTGTTTTTCGTGATAAACGTGCTCGGCATCAAAGAGGTCAGCTTCGTCAGCACGGTACTCTCCGTCGCCGTACTCGTGGTGTTCGCCCTCGTGACGGTCTACGGTTTCGCGAACGCCGGCGGAGGCAACCCGCTCGAGCCTTTCATGAGCGACGAGTACGACGGGAATCTCCTGATGACGCTCGGCGCGGGACTCGGCATAGGCATTTGGATGTATTCGGGCTTCGACGAGATATCGCTCTTCGCGGGGGAAATCAAAGATTCATACAGGATCATACCCAAGGCGCTCATGATCGTCATCCCGCTCATGATCGCCACCTACGTCCTGCCGACGCTCGCAGGACTCGCCTCAGTCGGGGAATGGGACAGCTGGTCGACAGAGTCCGGCGGAGTCGGCTACTACACCGTGCTTCAGGAGTTCGCGCCGCCCGCTCTCGGCGTGCTCTTCATCGTCGTGGCCATCATCGGCCAGTGCTCCATCTACAATATGTGCGTGGCCGTCGCGGGGCGCGCGACGCTCATCCTGTCCGACGAAAACTTCGGCCCGAAGGCACTCGCCAAACTCACGAAGAAGAAGGGCATGCCGTGGGTCAGTCTGCTCATCGTCGCGATAGTGACGGCGGCCTTTCTCGGTACGCCGACGCACCCGTTGGAATTCACCTTCCTCGTGCTCGTGGACGTCTTTTTCATGGTCATCGTCTGCGTCCTGACGGTCGTAGCGGCGATGGTGATGAAGCGAAGGTTGGACGAGAGCGAGTTCAAGTTCAGGGTGCCGGGCGGCATCCCGTTCCACACCTTCCTCGCCGTCCTCTGCCTGTTCTTCTGTCTGGCCATCATCCTGCTGAACGGGACGGACTACTTCTTCGGCGGCTTCGTCATCATGCTGCTCATACCCGTGATCTACATCGTGTGCAAACGGATATGGAAGGGTCCGTCTGTAGCCGAACCGGAACTCTACCCGATAGACGAGCGCACGGGACTCGGCTTCGGCGACTTGAAGAAGATAGGCGGCTACCTCATGGGCTTCGGCGTCCTCGGTGTCGTCGCGCGCTTCTTCCTGAGGTTCTACGAGGGCGAATGGGGTCCGGGCTATGAGGCCCTGCCCGAGGAATTTGAAGAGTATGAAGAGTACGTCGTCGAGGAATATCCCGAGCTCTCGCAGACGCTGACGGAGCAGAACGGCCTGACGGACGGTTCCGTCTGGATACCCGGCTACTACGAGATGGAGTACGAGGAAGGCTTCTTCGCGAACTTCGATGGTATGCTCAGCGCGATACTCTACATCGGCGTCGGCGCCGTGGCGGTAGGTTTCGTCGTGTACCTGTTCGGGAAGCGACTCGACAAGAGGCAGACGAAGGCGGCGGCATAGGAGATGAGATCGGCGTTCCGTCGATAAAGTAAAAGCAAAGGTCGCGTAGACGGCGACGTTAAGCAAGCCGAGGCGGCGTGCAAAGGCCGCGTTGACGGCGACGTTAAGCAAGCCGAGGCGGCGTGTTATATAATAATTGAGCAGCAGCGCCTGCGGCTCCAGCGAAGCCGGATCCGCAGGTACGGAAACGCGCGCGTGGCGGAATTGGCAGACGCGCCGGGTTTAGGTCCCGGTGGTGGCGACACTGTGAAGGTTCGAACCCTTTCGCGCGCACCAAATTTGGGTTCTCAATATAATACGCGCGAAAGGGTTCGAACCTGGCAGGCGCGAGCGTCAAGCGAAACAGTCCTGTGGACTGTTTCGTAGTGAGCGGGTCAAGCGGCCCGAACGGGGTCGCGCGGATCGGCGGATTCTCGAAGCGAATACGCGCTAGCCCTTTCGCGCGCACCGTCTTACCTACCATTCAAAGGACATCGAAAGTTTTGGGACGGGGTTGCAAAAGATCGCGCGGGAGTGCGCTACCGCCGGTGTTCGCTATGCCTGACCTGCTTACCTCCGCTGAGAAGTTTTTTATTTCCGAAAACACGAGTGGTTTTGATGTATCCTTGAGTAGACCACGGATCCCGTGCGCCCCTCCCCTGACCGCCGCTCCGCTCAATGTTATTGACGTACGTTATTCGCGTACGTTATAATAAGAAATCAGCGTTTTCCTGAGCGAGGACGTACACGACATGGTCACCCGGTATACGCCGACGGCGGCGAGGAAAAACCTATACGGCATCATCAAAGATGTGACAAATCAGAAACAGGCGGTGGAAATCGCGCCCGCGACGGTCGGCGGGGAGGGCGTTGCCGTCATCCCGCTTTCGGACTGGAGTTCGATCAAGGAGACCCTGTTCCTTGAGCAGACGGGAGTCCTCGATGTGGTAAGAACGCGGGAAAATGACGACTCCGGGTTCACAAACGCCAACGATATAGACTGGGATGAGCTATAGCGTGGATCGATATACCATAGCGATAAAAAACTCATGTAAGCCTGATTTGAAGAAGTTGAAGAAGTCCGGCCTGCGCAAGAACTTTGAAGAGATTGTCGCGACCCTGAAAGACGACCCCTTCGCGCCGGTTCACGGATTTGAAAAATTGCAGCCCGTTTCTGAGGGCAGATACTCCCGAAGGCTCAATGTGCAACACCGGATTGTGTACAAGGTGGATGAGAAGAGAAAGGTCGTCGAGATATACTCGGCCTGGTCCCACTACGCGCGCTGAAC
>JAISZM010000181.1 GCA_031269205.1 Eubacteriales Family XIII. Incertae Sedis bacterium
AAACTATTCTCACTCAACAAAACTGTTTTCCGCAACATTTATACCGCCAAACGATTCCACTACACATTCAAGCGGGTCGCTTACCCCTTATTCGATAATAGATACTGTTACATAATAATGCCACCGTCCACTCTGACGACCTGCCCCGTTATGTAGGAAGCCCTGTCGGAGGCGAGGAATGCCGCCAGAGGCGCGATATCCTCCGGCTCACCCATGCGCCCTAACGGTATCTGCGCGAGGCCGCTCTCGATCTGCTTCTCGTTCAACTGTTGCGTCATCGGCGTGTTGATGAAGCCGGGCGCGATGGCGTTGACCGTGACGCCGCGCGAGCCGAACTCCTTCGCGGCCGATTTCGTGAGGCCGATGAGTCCCGCCTTCGACGATGAATAATTCGCCTGACCCGGATTTCCGTTCACACCCGATACGCTCGACATATTGATGATGCGACCGCTGCGCTGTTTCAGCATGAGCGCGCTGAACTCCTTCAGCATATAGAACGCGCCGTTCAGATTGACGCGCAGCACGCGGTCAAAGTCCTCGGGCTTCATGCGCAGGATGAGTCCGTCCGCCGTGACTCCCGCGTTGTTGACGAGGATGTCGCAACCGCCGAAGACGTTCTTTATCTCAGCGGCGGCTTCCTTCGCGAACGCGGGATCAGACACATCACCCCGCAACGCAAACGCCTTGCCGCAACCCGCCTCCTGCAGCCGGGCGACCGCTTCAGCGTTTGTCTCGTCCGATGCGTAATCAGCGATAGCGACCTCTGCGCCCTCGCGCACAAACTCGAGAGCGATCGCGAAGCCGATGCCACGCGAACCCCCCGTGACCAATGCTCTTTTCCCTTCAAGTAATCTCATGCAATTCTCCTATCCGTCAACCTCAGAACTCTCCTGTTAATACGACTTACTGCGACCTTTGTGGAGCAACAACCTGTCTCTCCGCTTATGTTTTACTCACCGCTGCCGTACAGCGCACGTATCGTTTCATCCAGCGACTCCGCATCCTGAACGTTCAGCGCCATAACTCCGGGCGCGGTTCTTTTCGCGAATCCCGTCAACGTCTTGCCCGGACCGAACTCCACGATGGCGTCAGCGCCCGCAGCCGCGAAGGCTTCCGTTATCTCCTGCCATCTGACGGGGCTTTTCACCTGCTCGGCCATTATGGCGGGGACGAGGTCTTTGGCCTTGCCCGAAATCTCGCCTTTGTCTTTCAGGTATTCCGTCAGCGTACCCGCCGTCATGTCGAGATACAGTTCATAGACGGGTTCACCGAAGGCTATCTGTGACGCGGCCTCCCGTATCCCGTCCGATGCGGGCGCCATTATCGGGCTGTGGAAGGCCGTACTCACGGACAACGGCATGACGCGCAGTTTCTTGCCCGAAGTCTTCGCCAAAGAGCGGAAGGCTTCGATGGCCTCGGCGTCGCCCGATATCACCGTCTGCGTCGGAGTGTTCAGGTTGACGGCCTCGAGTACGAACCTGCCCCGTGCGCGCTCCACGAGTTCGAGTACATCATCGCGCGCGCCGAGTACGGCAGCCATCGCCCCGCGCGGCGACCCGTCCGCGTGTCTGCCGGCGGCCGCCATAAGCCTGCCGCGCTCCTTGATAAGCTCTATGCCAGCCTTGACGTCCGGAATTATCCCCGACGCCGTAAACGCCGAGTACTCGCCAAGGCTGTACCCCGCCATGCCGATAATCTCGACGATTACGGAGGAAGCGAATCCCGCCGCCCGCGGCGCGCCGTCCGCAACTGACGCGCTGTCCGCGCCAAGGCCCGCCGCCCGCGGCGCGCCGTCCACAGCTGACGCGCTGTCCGCGCCAAATCCCGCCGCGCCGCTCACCCCAACATCGTCGACGCCCGCCTCATTCGGCCACGAAAGACCGACTCTCTCGGCGAACGCGACCCACGCGGCAAGATCTACGGTGTAGACGGCGGGCTGCGTCACATCCGTCATATCCAGTTCCTCCTGAGACGCTTCGAAACAGTCGCGCGTCACCTTTTCGCCTGCGACCTCGAAGATGGCGCGCGCCGCCGCGCTCACATCGTACAGCGACTTCCCCATACCGGGGTATTGTGCGCCCTGCCCCGCAAAAACCAGCGCTATCTTTTTGGATTTTACCAACTCAACACCCTCTCCCTACAGACCTTCTCCGCCTCAGCGAACATCTCGCTGATGATTTCGGCCGCTGGCTGCTCCTTGTGTACGAGACCCGCGACCTGGCCAGACATGAGGGAGCCATGCTCGACATCGCCGTCCACCACGGCCGCCCGCAGCGTACCCGAAAGAAACTCTTCGTACTCCTCGAGGCTCAAGTCGGCCTTCCGTTCAAGCGAGAGCGCTTCCTTCGTGAACCTGTTTTTCAGGACGCGCACGGGATGCCCCGTCGACCTGCCCGTCACGACGGTGTCGCTGTCCTTAGCCTTGATCACCCTGTCCTTATACGGCTGTGCGACCGTGCATTCCGTCGCGAGCAGGAAACGTGTCCCGACCTGCACGCCGGAAGCGCCGAGCATGAAAGCCGCGGCGACACCCCTGCCATCCGCCACCCCTCCCGCCGCAATGACGGGTATGTTCACGGCATCGACGATCTGCGGAACGAAAGCCATCGTCGTAAGCTCTCCGATATGCCCGCCGCTCTCGCAGCCTTCCGCGATGAGCGCGTTGACGCCGCTACGTTCGAGCCTGATCGCGAGCGCTACGTTTGAGACGACGGGTATCACCTTGACGCCGGACTCTTTCAAGTTGAGCACATATTTGCCGGGGTTGCCCGCGCCGGTCGTAGCGACGGCGACTTTCTCCTCGCACAGGACGCGCAGTATGTCCTCGGCCGCGGGGCTCATGAGCATTACGTTGACGCCGAACGGCTTATCCGTCAGTTCGCGCGTCTTCCTTATCTGCTCCCGCACGTAGTCCGCGGACGCGCTGCCCGCGGCGATTACGCCGAGTCCTCCCCCGTTTGACACGGCCGCCGCGAGGTTCGCCTCCGCGACCCACGCCATGCCGCCCTGCACTATGGGATAGCGCACGCCGAACATCTCGCTGATATCGTTCATCATCCGCTCCATGCCTCTCTTCCCGCGGTCGCCGACAAAACTCGTCTGCCAGCGCCCGACTCTCCGTCCAATGCCTCGAAATACTTTTACTCTAAAACTATTTAATCAGTATAACAAGTATTACACGTTTCCGCAACACGATTTTATCTTTGAGTGCGAATTCCGAGTTACCTTTGGGTTATAATAAAAATGGCCGCCAGATGAAAAGGTAAGCGCGCGTACGGCGGTCGGTATGCGCGCCGGAATCATTCTTATTATTGACAGGTTATCTACAGGGCTGGAGATAACAGAAACTATGACCACA
>JAISZM010000183.1 GCA_031269205.1 Eubacteriales Family XIII. Incertae Sedis bacterium
CAATTGAGAGACAAGACGAAATGGGAGACATACCGACAGGGAAAGGCATCAGGGGAAACGGATATTGACATCGGTCTTCCAGCTGCGGGACGCGGGTTCGAATCCTGCCGGACTCGCCATAAGAGTTATCCAAGGGGCGCGTAAGCGTCTCTTAATTTGTTCTTAATTTGTAGTGTGAATACTGAGTTTAGAATGAGAAGACTGACAGAACGCATAACGCCGGAGGACAGGATCCTCTACCGCAAGATATTCAGGGTCGCGATGCCCATCGCGTTGCAGAGCCTCATCGCCACGTCGCTGAGCCTCGTAGACAACATCCTCATCGGCAGGGTGGGCGAGACCGAGCTCTCCGTCGTCGGCCTCTCCACGCAGATATTTTTCATCTTCTGGATGGTGCTGTTCGGTTGGACGGGCGGCACGATCACCTACATGGCGCAGTTTTTCGGCAAGAAGGATATGGCGAACTTGCGCAGGGTCGCGGGCATCTCCATAGCCGTCTGCTTTTCCGTGGGCGTCCTGTTCTTCGCCGCGTGCGCCTTTTTCCCCGGCCACGTCATACGCATATTCACGGATATACCCGAGGTCATCGAACTCGGCACGCCGCTGATACGTTACGGCTCCGTCGTATTCCTCGTGTGGAGCATCACCGTGCCCCTGACGGCGGCACTGAAGTCCACGCAGCAGACAAAGATACCCATGATGATCAGCGCCGTGTCGCTCTGCGTCAGCACCTTTCTCACGCTCATCCTCATCTACGGCTTCCTCGGCGCGCCGCGCCTCGGCGTCATGGGCGTCTGCGTCGGCATCGTCGTGTCGCGCTGCCTCGAACTCAGCCTCTACCTCATCGTCATCTTCGCGAAGCGGAACATCCTCTCGGCTCCGTTGCGCGAGTTCTTTTCGTGGGACAGGGCTCTCTTCTTCATGGTGGTGAAAAACGCCGTGCCGACGACCGCGAACGAAACCATGTGGGGCCTCGGCATAGCCATGTACAACGCGGCGTTCGGGCGCATAGGCGTGACCGAATTTGCGGCCTGTCAAGCGGCGTACACGATCCACAACATCTTCTCGATAGTCTGTTTCAGCGTGGGCGAGGCGTTGCTCATCCTCGTCGGTGAGCGGCTCGGCGCGGACGACCTCGAAGGCGCGAAGCGCACGGCCTCGAAGATACTCGGCATCGTCGCCGTCGTCGGCCTGTGCGCGGGCGGCCTGCTCTTCCTCACGTCGCGGTTCATCGTCCAACTCTTCGGCTTCACGCCGCTCGGCATACATTACACCTTGCTCATTCTCATCGTCTACAGCGCCTTTCTCGTCGTCAAAGCGCTCGCCGGCGCGTTCATCGTCGGCGTCCTGCGCGCGGGCGGCGACACGAGGTTCGCCATGGTCACGGAGATCTGCACGGTCTGGCTCTACGGCGTGCCCTGCGCCTTCTTCTTCGCCCTCTACGCGCATCTGCCCGTGCACCTGGTCATCCTCATCGTGCAATTCGAGGAGGTCATCAAGCTGCTGATACTGTGGCGCAGATACCGCTCCGGCAAATGGGTGAAGGATCTCGTTAAGGATATAGTGTAATGGGAACTGTCAGGGAGAGATTCTTTTATGCGGCGGTCCTGCTCTTTTGGTTTGCTCAATACATCTACATACCGTTCCTGAACCCGTTCATGAGCGTCATCGGCATCTCCGCGACCGTCATCGGCGTCATCGGCGGCGTATACGGCGTCACGCAGATGGCGTTGCGCATCCCGCTCAGCATAGGGGCGAGCCTCGTGCCGAGCCACAAACCGATCATCCTCGCCGGTCTCGCGGCGGTCGCCGTATCCTGCGTGTTGCCGCTGTTTTCTCATTCCTGGGTGGCGTTCTTCATCCTCAGGGCGCTCGCGGGCGTTTCGTCGTCCACGTGGATATCCTATACCGCCTATCTGCTCGAAGGCGCGGGCGAGGCGGCCAATTCCCGCATGGGACTCATCATGGCGTGCAACACGGGCGGCATCTGCTCATCCCAGATCGTCGGCACCGTTCTCTACGACCGCATAGGCATGGACGGTCTGTTTACCATCGCGGCGCTCGCGGCCGCAACGGGGGTCATCCTCATCCTCATGACTCCGTTCAGAAGGCGTTTTGAAAAGAGTGAGGCGCGGAAGCGTTTTGACGTGACGGAATTTACGGGCGCGATAAGAAACAAACGCCTGTGGATATGCTCGGTGCTCATGTCGCTGGGGTTTTGGGTCATGTTCTCCACGAATTACGGTTTCACGGGGGTGTTCGGGGCACAGGCGCTCGGGGCATCGTCCGTCCAACTCGGACTCATTGCCTTCGTGTGCCAGATAGCATCCGTGGTGGTATCCCTCGTATTCGGAAAGCTGAAAGGGCGCCGTCTTCCCGAGCGGAATCTTATCGTCATCGCTTTCATCCTGTTCGGCGTCTACTGCGCGCTGTCGCCCGAGTGCGGCGACGCGAACGCGCTCATCATGCTGCAGATACTCGGAGGGGTGGCGGTGGCCGTGCCGAACGTGCTTCTCTTCGCGAACGCGGGCAGAGAACTTTCAAAAAGCCAACAGATACTCGCGATGGGGATATTCCAGAGCGTCTACAGCGTGGGCATGACGGCCGGCCCCGTGGTTTCGGGCGTCATCGTCGACGCGTCCGGCGGCGGCTTCGCGCCGATGTTCTACGCGCTCGCCGCCGTAAGTGGCGCGGCTGCGGTCTTGACTCGCGTCCTTTACCGGGATTAGTCCGCCGTTCTCTAACCCCAACCCTCGCGCTCGATGGCCCGATACAGTTCGCGGAGTTTTTTGCGGCGCTCCTTGCAGTCGGGCAGCACGGACGCGACGAAGTTCCAATACCTCTTTGAATGATTCAGGTGTTTCAGGTGGGCGAGTTCGTGCACAACGAGATAGTCCATGTCGGCGTCGTCACCGAGCATGATGCGCCACGTGTACCTGATGCCGCCCTTCGAGTTGCAACTGCCCCAACGCTTCCGCGCGTTTCCCACGCTGACCTTGGTCGGCCGCACGCCCATGGCTGTGGCGCGGTCGCGCGTGCGCGCGGGCAGGATCGCGCGCGCGAGACCCTTCAGCAGGGGTATGAGATGCTCCTTGACCTCGGGCCACGGGAGGCCCATCACGTTCTCGACGCCGCCATGGACGGAGGTGATGTGCTTGCCCCAACTTGACCGGATGGCGTAGGAACCCGATTTGTCGAAGGGTTGCTCCGTCCTGATGTACTCCCATACGTCCGCATCGGTGAAGTCACCGACGGCCACGCGCGTGCGCACGGCGAAGGTGTCCTCCTTCCCCGTGACGCGCTCGATGAGCGTCACGCCCGTCCAGACCTCGTGGACGCGGTTCCTGTACGACGACAGTATGCGAAAGGCGTCGTTTTCGTCGACGGGCTTGCCGATGATCCTGTCGAGCCATACTATCGTATCGGCCGCGACGAGAATCGGCGGCAGACCGGCCGCCGCGCCGTACGACCCCGCAGGGATCGGCGCCGAGCCGTCCGGTGCGCCGCCGAGCGCGACGTCGCAGTTCCCGACGCGCCCGCAGACCTCGAAAGCCTTTTGCCGCGCGAGGTAGGTTACGACGGCTTCGGGATCGTCCTTCGGCACGTCCGGCGGCAGACTCTCGTCCGCGTCGGACGGCATGACGACGGGCCGGACGCCGTGGGCTTCGATGATATCGTACCTGCGGGGCGATTTGGATGCGAGCAATATTTCCATAAGTAAGTTAGTGACGTTGCCGTCAATACTCCTCTCCAGAACCGTACGTGCGCTATTAACGCATACGGCTCCTCACAGTGCATTCGGTCTGCACCGATACCCATAGAACAGACTCACCTTGATGTGCGGTTCCACTATGGGGCATGACTTCAGCAGTCCGTTGAAGAAGGTATCTATTGCGTAGCTCCTTCTCTGGC
>JAISZM010000011.1 GCA_031269205.1 Eubacteriales Family XIII. Incertae Sedis bacterium
CGGTCAAGGAAGCCGTCTTCCCGTTCAACAAATTCCCCGGCATCGACACCATCCTCGGCCCGGAAATGAAGTCGACCGGCGAAGTGATGGGCGTCGGCGCGAGCTTCGCGGAAGCCTTCCTGAAAAGCCAGGCGGCTTCCAGCATCAAGCTGCCGGCGCAAGGAAAGGTATTCTTGAGCGTCAAGGATTCCGACAAGGACAAGGTTGCGGCGATCGCCCGCGACCTTTGCGACGCCGGCTTCTTCCTCCTGGCGACGCGCGGCACGGCGGCGACCATCGCCGCGGCGGGAATTCCCGTGGTCGTGGTCAACAAAGTGACCGAAGGGCGTCCGCACGTCGTCGACATGATCAAGAACAACGAAATCGCGCTGATCATCAACACGGTCGACGAAAAGCGCAAAGCCATCAACGACTCGCGCTCGATCCGCACCTCGGCGCTGGCCACGCGGGTGACTCTCTACACCACCCTGTGGGGCGCCGAAGCCGCGGCCATTGGCATCAAAAATCGAGGCGAGCTGGTAGTCTATCCCTTGCAGACGCTGCACGCGCGGCTCGCCTGACATTCGATTCACCCGCCGCCGGTTCGCGCATCCTCGCGGATCGGCGATTCTGTTTTCTGGTAAACGACAATGAACAAAACACCGCTGACCATCGCAGGGGCCGAAAAACTTCGCGGCGAACTGCAACGCCTGAAGTCGCTGGAGCGTCCGAAGGTAATCGCCGCGATCGCCGACGCGCGTTCGCACGGCGATCTGTCCGAGAATGCCGAATACGACGCGGCCAGGGAGCGCCAGGCGTTCATCGAAGGGCGGATCGGTGAAATCGAGCGCAAGCTGGCCAACGCGCAGATCATCGATCCCAAACGGCTGGACGCCAACGGCCGCTGCGTCTTCGGCGCGACGGTGGATCTCGAGGATCAGGAATCGGGAGAGGCGGTGAGCTACCAGATCGTCGGCGAGGACGAAGCCGACATCAAGGTGGGAAAGATTTCGGTCAACTCGCCGATCGCCCGGGCCTTGATCGGGAAATGTGCCGGCGACGTGGCGCAGTTCCAGGCGCCGGGCGGCATCCGGGAGTACGAGGTGCTGGATGTGCGCTACGAGTGAGTGAGGGGCGGGTATCAGATATCTGAGCTTACTCGCGAAGCTCATAGACCAAGAATATGCTGCGAGGATCAAGATAATGTGGATTCAAAAGGAGGCAACCCGCTAATGGAAAAGCTCGCCATGCGCACTCCGTCCCTCGCGGACGCAAACTTCGCCGCGCTTGCAAAACTGTTCCCGAACGCCGTTACCGAAGCCGTGGACGAGAACGGCGTGGTCGTCCGCGCCATCGACAAGGACGTGCTGGCGCAGGAAATAAACGCCCACGTCGTCGAGGGCAGAGAGGAACGCTACCAGTTTACCTGGCCGGACAAGAAGAAGAGCATCCTGCTCGCCAACGCGCCGATTGCCGCCGCTTTGCGTCCGTGCCGCGAGGAGAGCGTGGATTTTGACGATACCGAAAATCTCTATATTGAAGGCGACAACCTCGATGTATTGAAGTTGCTGCGCGAAACCTACCTGAACCGAGTAAAAATGATATATATCGACCCGCCGTACAACACGGGTCATGACTTCGTTTATGAGGACGACTTCGCCGAGGAAACCAGTTCATTCCTGCGGCGCGACGGGCAGTTTGACGAGCAGGAAAACCGCCTTGTCACGAACTCCGATAGCAACGGCCGTTTCCATACGGATTGGCTTAATATGCTCTACCCACGACTTCGCTTGGCTAAGGATTTGTTAGCCGATGACGGAGTAATCTTCATCAGCATTGATGATAATGAGGTAAGAAACCTTCGCATTCTGTGTGATGAGGTATTCGGCGAAAGAAATTTAGCCGCTTGTTTACCATGGCAATCAAGGCTTTCCATGCAAAACGATACGGACTTGAGCGTAAACCATGAGTATATCCTGGCGTACGCGAGGAACAGAAGAATTGAAAACCGTCGTTTGAAAGAGAGCAATACCGGAACATGGTATCAGCGTGATTCATTCGTTTTTCGTCCGTTGCCTCTGAATCCCGATAATTATGAGAACCCTGATAACGACCCAAGAGGTCCGTGGAAAGCAGACCCTTTTGATGCGCCACACGTTCGTCCTAATTTGACATACCCTGTTACAAATCCTATTACGGGAGTCCAGCACCTCCCGCCAAGCGGGAGGTGCTGGAGAATTTCTCCAGAGAAATTCTCCAGTGCCTTGGCGGATAATCGTATTGTGTGGGGCAAAAACGGCACAGGGCGACCACAGCTAAAGGTTTTCTATGAAGAAAAAAAAGACTTTGGTTCGGTTGATAATAGTTGGTTTAGCGGGGACAAAGTCGGAACGGCAACTGCCGCGACAAAGGAACTACAGGAATTATTCGGTTCAACCGCGCCATTTGACACGCCAAAGCCCGTATCAATGGTACGCAAACTGCTTGAAATCGGGTTTGTGCGTAAAGACGATATCGTGATGGACTTCTTCTCTGGTTCGTCGACTACCGCTCACGCCGTTATGCAAATGAACGCTGAGGATGGCGGTCGCCGCAAGTTCATAATGGTGCAGTTACCGGAAATCTGTGCCGAGGGTAGTGAAGCGGAAAGAATAGGCTACGCCACTATTTGCGAAATCGGCAAAGAGCGCATCCGTCGTGCCGGAACGAAGATAAAAACCGACAGCTCGCTGACGACGGGTAGCCTTGACGTGGGCTTTCGCGTTCTCAAACTCGACAGCGCGAACATGAAAGACGTGTACTACACGCCGGAACAGTACGCAAACATGCAGTTCAGCCTGGAGGGCTTCGCCGACAACATCAAGGAAGACCGCTCGGACGAGGACTTGCTGTTCCAGGCGATGCTCGATCTCGGCATTCCGCTCTCGGCGAAAATCTCGCGGAACGATGAGGTGTTCTCGGTCAACGACAACCACCTGATTGCTTGTTTCGGACATGTCGATACCACGCTGATTACGGAAATCGCCAGGAAGAAGCCGCGTTACGCCGTATTCCGCGACAGCAGTTTCTCCTCCGACTCCGCGATGGTGAACTTCGAGCAGGTGTTCGCCACCTACAGCCCGTCTACAATACGCAAGGTGCTGTAGGAATGCGAAATTACGCATTCCGCACTCTGAATTTGAAAAAAGGGTGCTGTAATGGGAGATAAGAAATTCGCCCTCACGCCACAAGGCGGCGATACGGATTTTTACAAGCGGGTTTCCGAATGGGTCAAGGAGTTCGAGGAAATGCACGGAGGTGACGCCGAGTGAAATTTCAATTCAAGATACAGCCGTTCCAGACGGAAGCCGCGATGAGCATCGTGCGGGTGTTCGCGGGGCAGCCGAAGGTCGGCGAATCCAGGTACCGCCGTGACATCGGCAGCGAAAAACGGTTGAGCGAAGACGAAAGAGCTTCTCGCAGAGGATTTATTTCCATTTCATATACCTCCTTATCCGATGAGGAAAAACGGCTGGTTGAAGAGGAATACGAAACCGCCTGCCGCAACGTAAATGTGGAGTTGTCCAGGGAACAGCTTCTGAAAAACATCCGCGCTGTTCAGAAGGAGAACAACATCAAGCATTCCGCCGACCTGTCCGCCGGGCTTGGCGCGGTGTCGCTGGACGTGGAGATGGAAACCGGCACCGGCAAGACCTACGTCTACATCAAGACCATGTTCGAACTTCACAAGGCTTACGGC
>JAISZM010000020.1 GCA_031269205.1 Eubacteriales Family XIII. Incertae Sedis bacterium
CCCGCTCCGTCAGCCCCGCGAAGGCCGCCGCTATCGTTCCGTCGGGTACGCTGAAAAATATGATATCCGAAGCTTCCGCGAGCGGGACGTCCGTTTCGAACGCGGCGCTCCCCGTCAGCGCGGCGGCGAATCGGGCCGAATCCGGATCCTTGCTGAAATATCCCGCGAGTCCGATTCGCTTTTCGTCCTTCTCGGCAATCCGTTCGGCTATATACCGACCGAAGGCCGTCCCCGCCTTTCCCGCGCCGATGAAGCCGACGCGCAGCAAAACCTCTTGTTGTCGGTTACCGCCGTTCATCTTGCGCCTTTCGAAAATCCGTGTCCGTGCGCGTGTTGTCGATCAGACGGGTTTCTCCGAAGAAAGCGGCGACGGCGAGAAGCGCCTTCGTCGTCGTGTCGCAGACCTCCCCGAAGGTTTCCTCGTCCAATATCTCGGCGTAATCAAGCCGCGCCAAGGGTTCCGCTTCGATGATCGCGCTCATGGAAGCCTTCACGGACGCGACAAACGCGCCGGTCGCGGAGCCGCGCGGCGGGTTTCCGCTCTTTTCCGGCTTGGATTTCCCTGCCTCCAACGCGCGAACCAGACAGAGCGCCGCCCTTCGCTCCTCCGGGGAAAGCCTCCCGTTGCGCGAGCTGAGCGCAAGGCCGTCCGCTTCGCGCACGGTCGGGCATCCGACGATCCGAATATCCGTATTCAGGTCTTTCGCCATCCTCTCCAGGAGAAAGAGTTGTTGCGCGTCCTTTTCCCCAAAATACGCGCGCGTCGGCTGGACGATGTTGAAGAGCTTGCTGACGACGGTGAGCACGCCGCGAAAATGTCCCGGCCTCGCTCGGCCGCAGAGCCGCTCCGCGTATGCGCCTTCCGTGTCGACGAAAGTCGAAAATCCTTCCGGGTATATCTCATCGGCGCTCGGGACGAACACCATGTCCGCGCCCGCCTCTTCGCAGCAAGCCACGTCATCGTCAAGCGTTCGCGGGTAACCGGAAAAATCAGCCCTGTCCTCGAACTGGATCGGATTTATAAAGATGCTCACGACCGTGAGTCCGTTTTCGGGACGCTGTTCCTCCTCGGACCGAACGATCAGGCTCGCGTGTCCGCGGTGCAGCGCGCCCATCGTCGGAACGAAACCGATCGGCCGCCCTTCGGAGCGAACCACCCGCAACGCCTCCCGCACCTCGTCAATACGGCGATACACACGAAGCGTCATAACCCGACTGTCAACTCCCTCAAAACGTCCGCGTCAATATCGGCGGCGAAACCGTGCTCCGCGGCGGGGAAAGCGCCGCTCTTCGTCTCTTCGATATAGGCGGCGAATGCCGCGCGCATGACGGCGCCCGCGTCGCCGAAGACCTTGACGAATTTCGGTTTTATCTCGCCGAAAAGATCGAGCATGTCCTGATAGACGAGCACTTGGCCGTCGCAACCCGATCCCGCGCCGATGCCGATGGTGGGGATGCGAAGCGTCTTCGTGATCGCTTCCGCGACCTGTGCGGGGATGGCCTCTATAACGACGGCAAACGCGCCCGCGTCCTCGACGATACGCGCGTCCTCTATCAAAGCCCGAGCCGCCTCCGCCGATTTCCCCTGCACCTTGAACCCGCCGAAGGCGTTGACGGATTGCGGAGTGAGTCCGATATGCGCGACGACGGGGATGGAAGCCTTTACGATGGCGCGAATTTGCTCAGCCACGGCGGCGCCGCCTTCGAGCTTCACGGCCTGAGCGCGGCCCTCCTTGATGATGCGTCCCGCGTTCTCCACCGCCTGTTCCGCGGAAACCTGATAGGACATGAAGGGCATGTCCCCGATGACGAGCGCGTTCGACGCCCCGCGCGAAACGGCCTTCGTGTGGTGAATGATGTCTTCCATCGTTACGGAAAGGGTGTCCGGGTATCCGAGCATGACCATGCCCAGACTGTCGCCGACGAGCAGGCTGTCCACGCCCGCCTCGTCCATGAGCTTCGCCGTCGAATAATCGTAGCAGGTGAGCATCGTGATCTTGTCACTCTGTTCTTTTTGACGGCGGAACGTTTCCACTGTGTTTTTCATAACTGTCCTCCTTAGCTGCAACTCAAGTTGCTCACCGTAGATTTGTGACAGAACCCGGCGCCCCGAAAACGGGGCGCCATTCGCACATGATTTTTACTATTATATCCCGATCTGAGGAAGGTCGGCAAGCGATTTTTCGAGATCCTCGTCCGTCGGAATGTGATCCGTCATCGTACCCTTGTTGTACTGATCGTAGGCGTTCAAGTCGAAGTAACCCGTTCCCGTCAGGCCGAACAGTATCGTCTTGGCTTCACCCGTCTCCTTGCACTTCAGCGCCTCGTCTATCGTGGCCTTGATCGCGTGCGACGACTCGGGCGCGGGCAGTATCGTTTCGAGGCGCGCGAACAGTTTCGCGGCTTCGAACACGGAGGACTGCTCCACGGCGATCGCTTCCATGTAACCGTCGTGATAGAGCTTGGACAGTATGGGACTCATGCCGTGATAGCGCAGACCGCCCGCGTGGTTGGCCGAAGGTTTGAAGCCGCTGCCGAGCGTATACATGCGCGCGAGCGGGGTCGTCTTACCCGTGTCGCAAAAATCGTAGGCGTACTTGCCGCGCGTGAAACTCGGGCACGACGCCGGCTCGACGGCGACGACGCGGATATCATTTTTGCCCGCGATCTTGTCGCGCATAAACGGCGCGATAAGGCCGCCGAGATTTGAGCCGCCGCCCGCGCAGCCTATGACGACATCGGGATATTCACCAAGCCTCTTGAGCGCCAACTCGCTTTCGAGTCCGATGATCGACTGGTGCAACAGAACCTGATTCAAGACGGAGCCGAGCACATAGCGATAGCCTTCCGTCGTGACGGCCACCTCTATGGCCTCGGATATGGCCGTGCCGAGTGAACCGGAATTGTCCGGATCGCTCTCGAGTATCGCGCGGCCCACGTTCGTCGTGTCCGACGGACTCGCGAGCACCTTGGCCTCGAAGGTCTCCATCATGATCTTGCGGAACGGCTTTTGCTCGGCCGACACCTTGACCATGTACACGACGAGATCAAGTCCGAAGTAGCGCGCGGCTTCGGAGAGCGCCGTACCCCACTGACCCGCGCCCGTCTCCGTCGTTATCCCCTTCAGCCCTTCCGCCTTCGCGTAGTAGGCCTGAGCGACCGCCGAATTCAGCTTGTGGCTGCCCGAGGTATTGTTCCCTTCGAACTTGTAATAGATCTTCGCCGGCGTCCCGAGGTATTCCTCGAGGTCATAGGCGCGGCACAGCGGCGCGGGTCGATAGACCTTGTAGATGTCGATCACCTCTTTCGGAATGTCGACGTACTCCGTCGTCGCGTCCAACTCCTGATGAGCCAGCTCCTTGCAAAACACGGGGTAGAGATGTTCCTCCCGCGCCAGCGTTCCGTCCGGCAGTAGCATCGGATCGGGTTGTTCCTTCATCCCGGCGCGGAGATTGTACCATTTGGCGGGAATCTCATTCTCATGCAGATATAACCTGTGCGGTATGTTGTTCTCAGCCATTTTCGTCTCCTTTCACTTCCCGACCCGACGCCTATAAAAAAGACTCTCGTTCCGGCTCGATAACTGTGCCGGGACAAAAGTCTTTGCTTCTGCGGTGCCACCCTGCTTGGCGCTCCTCTTCGCATCGGCCGCCGCCTCCGCTCGGATGTGAACACCCTCTCTTTTGGTCGAAATCTCAAGGAGTCCATTCGCCCCGCGCCTCGCGCCGCATTTCCACCGTCAGCAGCTCTCTGTCGCTCAGGATACCGAGGGTACTACTCTCCTGTCTCAGATTCCGAATATTCGATTAACGAAACAATTATATGGTCCGCCGGCGTCGCTTGTCAACGCCAAAATCGAAAATTGAAAATTACGTACCGAGATAACTGAAGTGCATATAGTCTTTGCGGTCGCCCCAGCCGTAGCCGCCCCAGTACCACCCGTATTTGGCGAACGCCTTCACCACGTCGCCGTTCGGCTTGATGGAGTATTTGTTCTTTCCGGGCTTCCAGAACTTGCCCGCGACCACCTTCTTGCCATCCTTCATGCAGTTTTCGGTCGGGTTGATGTCTATGGCCGTGCCGTGGTTGTGTTCGGACCTCTTGTTCGCGCGCACCTGATAACCGCCCATCTCCTTGATCGGAAATTTCTCCTTGCCTTTGTATATCTCGGCGAATATCCGCTTCACGTCGTCAGCGAGTTCCTTATTGACCGTAAGCCACATCTTGGCCTTTACTTTTTTCCCGCTGACCAACTTCCAGACGTTCACCGTGATGGTTTTCTGATATTTCTTTGCGGCCTTCACGTTCTTGAAACCGAATCTCGTCTTGCTCCCGAAAAGTTTTTGATTCAAGTTCACAAATTTCTCCGCGTAAAAGTTCACTTTGAGACTTTTTCTTGACTTCATCCCATGCCTGTCCACAACCTGCACCTTCAGGTAACAGACCTTTTTCTTTGTCAGGTCTCCAAAGACGGATCGATAGGTCGGGACAGAGGTCTTGTTGAGCACAAGCGACGCGTAGCCCGTTTTGATCTTTGTCTTGAGTTTCTTTGAAACGTATATCCCGACGCTGTATGAGTAAGCTCCCGCCGATTCACTCCAATGCAGATAGGTGTTGTTCTTGAACGCGGACGCGAAATAACTCTGGTACCGGTACTCCGACGCTTTCGGATCCGATGGGGCGATGGCGTGTTGGGCGACACGGTTCTTCGCGAAAGCCCACGCCGCGTCGGAAAGCAGCAAGAAGAAATCCTCCCTCGACGGACTATGGTAGGCGCTCAGATACGCGTCTCCTCCGGACAGCGCGTTGCGCGGCGACAGCAGAGCGCCTCGCGCGTCCATAAATCCAAAGTATGGCAGATCATCCGTATCGACGGACGCCGCGTCCGTATACTTCTCCTGCAGCGATTTGAGGGCGGCGTCCGCAGACGGAACGTTGGACGCCTCAGAGGGCTTCGCTTTGATGGTCGCCTTCGCGAGAACCGTGATCGCTTCGGCCTTGTCAACGCTATCGTCCGGGTCGAAATACCCGTCGTTGTAATCGAAAAATCCGAGGACACAACCTTTCTTTGCGTTCAGATCATTCGTATCGATATAATCGACACCCGATGAGCCGGGATCTTCACCGCCGAGAAAAAGGTAAAAGGCCATCGCGTGTTTCGCGAGTTCCAGACGCGTGACATCATCGTAGAAGAGCTGGTCGTACACCTCCGAAGTCAACAGGCCCGCGGATACCAACTCCTTCACGTACTTCGCGGCCTCCTCGTCCGGCTGATACTCCTCGGCGGCCACGCGCGACTCGTCGCTTTGCGTCGCGGCCTCATTCAGCGCCTCGCCTGGCGGAACGTTTGACAGCATCCTCCCCGCCACAGTATCCGCGCGCGGCATATCATCAGGCGCGTCCGCAAAAGCTTCCGACGGCGCGACGTTCAAGAGCGCCGCCGACAAAACCGCTGCCACAAGCACGACAAAGACGCGCCTCCCCGCAGAGACGGACATCGCCGCGGCCGACGCAACCAAACCATCCTTCCTCATATTTCCCTCCGTTCCTCAATGTGAGCGCCACCCGATACTCAACCTGATTTATACGCCTACATTTTCCGTGCGACTGTCGCTCGCGTAGGTGTCGATGAGTTCGTTCATGCTTTCGGTCAATCTGGCGAGGGCGTCCTCCTGCCCGTTGTAGACGGCCCTGAGCATATCCTCCTGGTTTCCGATCAGGTAGTCGATCATCTGTATCTCGCCCGCGAACGACGATAGCGTATCGTCCGCGTTTTCCGTTTCTTCCTCCGCGTCAGCCACGGCGGACGCGGTGACGGCCGAGGCCGTGGCGGACGACTCTCCGTAAAGCGCGTCCGCGGATTCGCTGTCCATTTTCTTCAGCACCGCACGGACGACACCGTCCGCGCGGCAGGCTCTCGACACGAGTTTCCCTTCAGCCCACGTATCCTCGACGAAGTCGTCCGAACCTTTGAAAATCTTATCGCAGGTCGCCGCGTCGAACGCCGTGGCCGCGTAGACGGATTCTATCTTCGAAAGATAACTGTATACGGCGGAATCGGGATCGTTGTCCATCAGAGCGTCGCGCGCGCCGCGCAGGAGAACCACATTGCGCTGAATTCCCTCGTTCGCGAACCCCGTCTCGAAATTTCTATCGAGGCGCAGCAATTCATCCTGCGTATCACGGTAGACCGCATATATGCTGTCGTTGATATCCTCCGCGAGCTTTCGCATATCCTCCGGGGTCTGTTCCGCCTCGTCCCCCGCGACGCCATTCTCTCCATTCTCACCCTCAACCTCCAACAGAGACAAACGGTATTCCGCGTTGAAGCCCGTGATGAAATCGTCAAGCGCCTGCGCCGATTCTATCGCCCTGTCCAGGTTGGCCATGAGGTGGGCGTCGTACACGGGGTCGGGTTGATCCGTGAGCGTGCTTTTCAGCGTTTCGAATCTGTCCATGAACTTCAGGGGGCGCAACGGCGTCTCGTCGAGCATGAGGGCTGAGTACCCGATAAACCTGCCCATGCCGAGAACCCCCGCGACGCTGTAACCGCCGACCGCGAGGTCGTCCATGTTCGAGTGGTACATCGACGCGAAATACTGCTCGTCGCCTTCACCGCCCTCAGTCGCCAAAGTCGGAACACCGTACGCGTTATAGATGAAGTCCTCCCGGGAGGAACTCGGCGGCGCGATGTTTGGAGTGACCTTTATCTCGCTGCGGTCGCCGAACGAAGCTACGGCGGTTCTGGCGAAGTCGCCGAGTTCCGTGGGCACACTGATGTTAAAACCGCGCGTGGAATCGAGAGGATATCCGCTGTCGATGTTGAAGAGCGCGAAAGCCTGCCGCGCCCACTCGGGCCTGACGTTGACGATCTGCTCGTACGCGCCTGTGGCCCAATCGGCCTCCGTGCCGGATCTGCCCCACTCTCCGGCGCCGTGCAGAACGAATCTGAACGTTTTTTCAGGTTTAACGCCGCCCTCGCGCAGAGCCTTCGCAATCCCGAGAACCATACCGACGCCTGAAGCGTCGTCGTAGAACGAATGATAGTAGCCGTCGTAGTGCGCGATGAACAGGATCGCTTCGTCCGTCTCGCCGGGAATCTCACCCCACAGGTTGCGCGTGCCCTTATTCCTCTCCACCTCGCTGTTCGCGTTGAGCAGAACATCGATCTGTCGCGCGCCGCCCGCCTCGTAGCCGTTCGCCTCAATGGCGTCACGGATGATTTGGCTGTCTTCCGCACTTATCGCGAGCGCGGGCGCGTCGGCGTCGCCGCAGATATTCTGACTCACGATGCGAGCGGCGTTCTCCCCCTCCAGGTGGCTGCACGCGACGACCGCGCGAGCGCCCTTGAGACGAGCCTGATACGCGGGGAAGTTGATCCGCCACTCGTTTTCCTGATCTATGTCGATGAGCGCGAGCTTGCCCGTCATGTCCACGCCCTCGTAGTCGGCCGCGGCGCCCTTGCCGAGATACACGATGGCAATTCTCTCGTTCTCAGCCGTTATGTTCGTCTGATACCCGCCGAGGGTAGCGGTTCTGACCGCGCCGTCACTGTCCTTGAACGTGATGTTCGCGCCGCCGAAGGTCCATCCGTCGGAATCGACCTCGTCGACCGTCACGTTTTCAAGCCCTATGTCCTTCATCGTCTGCTCAAGCAGATCCGCGGCCTGCGCCTCGGCGGGACTCCCCGCACCGCGAAAACCGAGCGCCGGGTCGTCGCCGAGCGCGGCGAGCTGTGAGGCGACCGTCTTGCAGAATTCGGGATCGACGCCCGAGGCGTACTCCTCATAGCCCGCGGGCGCCATACCGCGCGCCGGTTCCTCGTCTACCTTCGGCTGTTGAAGAACAACGATGCCGCAGACTGCCAGAGCGACTATGGTCAACGCCGCTACTACTTTGAACGCGTTCCTCATGAATCTCCAGCGCCCTTCGCCAGTTCGTGTGCGAGCAACGCGGCCACTATCGTCTTCTGGTCTATCAATTCGCCGTCCATGGCCATACGGTACAATTCATCGGGCGTGTACTCCTCCACGATTATCGCCTCGTTATCGTCAAAATCCGTCTCGCCGGGCGTCAGATTTTCCGCGAGATAAAACCTCAATATCTCCGTCGAGTAGCCTATGGACGAATAGCCCTCCATCAGATATTTAATGTCGCCCGCGGAGTAGCCCGTCTCCTCCTTGAACTCGCGCGCAGCCGCGCGGGACGGAATCTCCCCCTTCTCGAGTTTTCCCGCGGGTATCTCGAGGACGGCCTTTTCGGCCGCCTTGCGGTACTGTCTCACCATGGGGACTCTTCCCTCGTCCGTCAGCCCGATGACGACGATGCCGCCGCTGTGTTCCACGATTTCACGGTAGGACGTACCGTTCTTCGCGGCGACTTTGTCGCGCCGGAGGTTCAGTATCTTCCCCTCGTATATGCGTTCCGACTCCAACGTCTTTTCTTCCACTATCATGTATTGCCTCCGGCGGCGCGTGAAAAGCTTCTCACATTTTCATTCTCTTGGATTTCTCGACACAGGCGTAGATGGCGCGTTTGATGGTGTCCGTGAACCCTTCTTTCTCGAGTACCTTCACCGCTTCAATCGTCGCACCGCCGGGGCTGCACACGTTTATCCTCAGTTGCTCGATGCTCACGTCCCCGTTTTCGACGACCATCTTCGCGGCGCCGAGCGTCGATTGCGCGGCGAAGAGACGGGCGTCTTCCTCGCTGAGTCCGTGCCTGACCCCGCTCTCGACCAGAGCCTGCATGTACAGATACGCGTAGGCGGGACTCGAACCGCTGATTCCAGTTACGGCGTCGAGCTGGTCTTCTGTGACTTTGGCCACACGACCGATGGCGCCGAACACGCGCGCCACCTCGTCGAACTCTGCGTCTGTGACAGAGGCGCTCCGCGCGAGCGCGGACATGCCTTCGCCCACCATCGCGGGGGTGTTCGGCATGACGCGAACGACCTTCGCGCCGTCGCCCAGAACGCGCACGAGCCAATCGATGCTGACGCCCGCCGCTATCGAGATGAACAGTTTGTCGCCGGACGCCGCGCCGGGCAACGCCGCTATCCAGGGCACGACCTCGTCGAACATCTGCGGCTTGATGGCGAAGACGACGGCGTCTGACTTCGCGAGCAGATCGGCTTCGTCCGAGGCGGCTTCTATCCCCGGCAGTTTCGCAATCGCCTCGGCCTTTGACGTGTCGACATCGTAGATGAAGACCTTCACGCTCCCCTCCGTCTCAGCGAGACTGCGCGCATAACCTCGCGCGATAGCTCCGCCCATATTCCCCGCTCCGAGTATCCCAACATTCATAAAAACCTCGCTTTCGCGGCGTTTCCGCCGATTTCTCTCTACACCTTCAGCTCTACTTTCCCTCCAACATCCAGCCCCTCTATTATCGGCCTGATCTTTTCATCGATAAACTCCTCCGTCTGCTCGGCGCTCCTGCCGATGTAGAGAGACGGGTTGAGCAGTCTCTCGATCTCCTCCATATCGAGTCCAAATGACGGGTCGCCCGCGATGCGCTCGAGAAGGTCGTTCGCCTCTCCGCGCTCCTTGACGCGCTCGGCGGCCTTTATGGAATGTCGCCTGATCCGCTCGTGCAGCTTTTGGCGGTCGCCGCCCTTACGCACGGCGTTCATGAGTATGTTCTCCGTAGCCATGAACGGCAGCTCGGCCATGACGTGCGCGCGTATGACGCGCTCGCGCACGACGAGTCCGCCCGTGATGTTGCGCAGGATATCGACTATCGCGTCGACGGCCATGAAGGCCTCGGGTATGACGACGCGGCGGCACGCGCTGTCATCGAGCGTACGCTCGAACCATTGAGCCGCTTCCGTGGCCGGCGGCACGGTGGCCGCAGCCATGACATACCGCGCGAGCGAAGCCGCGCGTTCGCTGCGCATGGGGTTCCTCTTGTACGCCATCGCGGATGAGCCGATCTGACCGTCTTCGAAAGGCTCTTCGATCTCCTTCATGCTCTGAAGCAACCGTATGTCGTTCGTCGTCTTCGCGGCGCTCTGCGCCACCCCCGAGACGACAGCGAGCGCCTTGCTGTCTATCTTGCGCGTATACGTCTGGCCGGACAACGCGACCGTTTCGGCGAAGCCGAGCTTCCCCGCGACCAAGGATTCAAGCGCCTTCACCTTGTCCCCATCGCCGCCCGC
>JAISZM010000077.1 GCA_031269205.1 Eubacteriales Family XIII. Incertae Sedis bacterium
GGCGCGGCGACGTGCAAGAAAATTATTGAAAGAGAAGAGGGAATCACGCGATAACGGAGAGAAGCATGTCTGAATTGATAAAACGCACCATGTACTGCGGCAAGCCCCGGCTGTCGGACGAGGGGAAGACCGTGCGCCTGAACGGCTGGGTACAGCGCAGCCGCAGGCTCGGGAGACTTATCTTTTGCGACTTGCGCGACAAGACGGGCGTCGTGCAGATCGTGTTCGACGAGGAACTGCCCTCCGATGTGTTCGCCGCGGCCGAGACGCTGAGGAGCGAATTCGTCATAGGCATCGAGGGCGTCTGCCGCGAGCGCGAGTCGAAAAATCCCGAACTCTCGACAGGCGACGTTGAGATCAGGGCCGAGCGCATCGAGATATACTCCGTGGCCGAGACCCCGCCCATCTACGTGCGGGACGACGACAACGTGTCGGAAGAACTGCGCATGAAGTACCGTTATCTCGACTTGCGCAAACTGCGTATGCAGCGCAACCTCGTGTTCCGGCATGAGGTGTGCCGCGTGACGCGTGCGTTCTTCTCCGACTGCGGCTTCGTTGAGATCGAAACGCCCATGCTCATCAGACCGACGCCCGAGGGCGCGCGCGATTACCTCGTTCCGAGCCGTGTTAACAACGGTAATTTTTACGCTCTGCCGCAGTCTCCGCAGATGTACAAGCAGCTGCTCATGGCGTCGGGCGCCGATCGCTACTTCCAGATAGCGCGCTGTTTCCGCGACGAGGATCTGCGCGCGGACAGACAGCCCGAGTTCACGCAGATAGACCTCGAGATGTCCTTCGTCGATGTGGACGACGTGATCGCGGTACAGGAAGCCTACATCAAGGCGCTTTTGAAGGAAACGCTCGAGATAGACATAGAAATTCCGTTCCCTCGTTTTACCTACGACGAGGCGATGACGCGCTTCGGCACGGACAAGCCGGATACGCGCTTCGGACTCGAACTCGTCGACATCGGCGACATCGCGGAGGGATGCGCGTTCTCCGTCTTCGCGGACGCCGTGCGCACGGGCGGTTCCGTGCGAGGTCTGTGCGTTCCCGGCGGCGCGGCGGCCTACAGCCGGAAGGAGACGGACAGGCTCGCTGACATCGCGAAAAACTACGGCGCCAAGGGACTCGCGTGGATAAAGCTCACGGAGGACGGCGTCTCCTCTCCCCTGGGCAAGTTCTTCTCGGACGAGGAGATGGCCGCACTGGTGAGCGCTTTCGGCGCCTGCGCCGGCGACCTCATCCTCATCGTCGCCGACAAAGACAAGACCGTGTTCGCCGCGCTCGATCGGCTGCGCGTTTCTGTCGCCGAAAAACTCGGACTCATCGACGAGAGCAGGTACGATTTCCTCTGGGTGACGGAGTTCCCTCTGTTCGAAACAGATGAGGAAAGCGGTGGTTACAAGGCCATGCACCATCCCTTCACCATGCCAGATCCGAGGGACGTCGCCGGACTCGAAAGCGACCCCGCGTCCGTGCGCGCCCTCGCCTACGACATCGTGCTGAACGGCACGGAGATCGGCGGCGGGTCGATCAGGATACACGACCGGGAACTTCAGAACAGGATGTTCGAAACGCTCGGCCTGTCTGAAGACGATATAAGAAGCAAGTTCGGATTCCTCCTCGACGCGTTTCGCTACGGCGTACCTCCGCACGGGGGACTCGCGTACGGACTCGACCGCCTCGTCATGCTGCTTCTCGGCGAGGACAGTATACGCGAGACGATGGCCTTCCCGAAGAATCAGGCCGCGGAGGATCCCGTGAGCGGCGCGCCGGGCGAGGCGACGCCCGAGCAGCTCGCGGAACTCGGATTGGCGTTGTGGAAACGCTGAGTACCTCCAAGAGGATAGGCGTGCTCGGAGGAACCTTCGACCCCGTGCATTACGGCCATCTGCTGCTCGCCGAGGGAGCGGAGCGCGCCGCGTTTCTCGACAAAGTGCTGTTCATGCCGACGCATATACAGCCCTTCAAACAGGACGCGCGTGTGACGGACGACGCGGACAGGGTGGCGATGTTGCGGCTCGCGATAGCGGGCGACGAGAAGTTTGAGGTCACGGACGTGGAACTGAAGCGCGGCGGCGTGTCGTACACGATAGACTCCCTGCGCCGCCTGCACGCGGAGTATGGCGAGGCCGAGGCCAAGTGGTTTTTCATCGTGGGCGCGGATATGTACCTCAGTCTCGGCAAGTGGCGGGAGCACGACAGTCTCATGCGGGAGTTTGCTTTCGTCGTAGGTCGCCGGCCGGGGCAGTACAGGACGGAAGAGGCCACTGAGCGCTATCGGAGGGAATACGGAACGGCGATCGTCACGGCCGACAACGCGTGGGCGGACGTGTCTTCGACGGAGATACGGCGGCGTGTGGCCTCGGGTGAGGACATAGGCGGGCTGACGCCCGATCCCGTGATCCGTTACATCGAAGAACACGGACTGTATGGACAGGGTTGACTTGGAGAACCTCATACGGGAGAAGGAGAGTCCACGCAGGTACGCTCACACCATGAACGTCCTCGCGATGGCTGTCGAACTCGCCCGCCTCTACGGCGCGGACGAGGAGAAGGCGAGGACAGCAGCGCTTTTCCACGACATCTGCAAGGATGGCTCAAAGCCAGGCAACAACCTCTCGCACGCGGGTGAGGCGGCCGACCTCATGAAGACGAAGTACGGCATAAGCGACGAGGACGTCCTGAACGCTGTGCGCTATCACACGACGGGCCGGGTCGGTATGAGCAAGCTCGAACTGATCATCTTCCTCGCTGACACGCTCGAACCTACGAGGAGCTACGAAGGTGTCGCGCGGCTGCGCAAACTCGTGTATAGCGACCTGCGCTACAGCGCTCTCGAAGTGCTGAAAGAACTGAATAACTACCTGATACAAACGGGCGTCGAACCGGCGAGTGACTCGCTCGACGCTATCAGATGGCTGGAAGGAGAAGATACTATAAAATGCGTGAAACCAAGGTGAGAACCGGTAATGAATCCGTCGGCGTCAGCGATATGGTGACGCGCCGCGGTCAGGCGACGGACGCCAGTGTGGCGCGGTTGCGTGCCGACGCGGAGGAGGGCAGGGCGCTCGCGCGAGAACTCGCGCGAGCCATTGACGATAAGAAGGGGCGCGACATCGTCATCCTTGACATCAGCGGCCAATCGTCGTTCGCCGATTGCTTCGTCAACGCGACGGCGACGAACACTCGTATGCTCGCTACCCTCAGCGAAGAGGTCGGCGATATCCTCTCGCGGAAGGGATTCGATATACGAGGCGTCGAGGGACGCCCTGAATCCGGGTGGGTTCTCGTCGACTGCGGCGACGTGATAGTGAACCTGTTTCTCGCGGAACAGCGCGAGAAGTACCAGATAGAGAAGATATGGGGCGACGCTACGCGAATCGATGTGGACGAGAACGCCGAATGACCGTCGCTCGGCAGAGATGATAGGTGGATAGAAAGAGATGGAACAGAGCAAGTACGATTTTAAGAAGATAGAGGAGAAGTGGCAGGCTCGTTGGCGCGACGAGGGGCTGTTCGGGACGCCGGACGATTTTTCGCGGGAGAAATATTATCTGCTCGAAATGTTTCCCTACCCCTCGGGCAAACTCCACATGGGGCACGTCCGAAATTATTCCATAGGGGATGTCGCGACGCGCTTCCTGAAGATGAAGGGTTACAACGTCCTGCATCCGATGGGATGGGACGCCTTCGGTCTGCCCGCGGAGAACGCGGCGATACAGAACGGCGTTCATCCCTACTCATGGACGAAGGACAACATCACCGCAATGCACCGACAGTTCGAACGCCTCGGGCTGACCTACGACTGGAACCGCGAGGTGGCGACGTGCAATCCGGATTATTACCGTTGGACGCAGTGGATCTTTATACAGTTTTACAAGAATGGACTCGCGTACAAAAAGAAGAACCCCGTCAACTGGTGCCCGTCCTGCGAAACCGTGCTCGCGAACGAGCAAGTCTCAGGCGGCGTCTGCGAGCGCTGTGGTACGCCCGTCGGAAAGCGCGACCTCGAACAGTGGTACCTGAAGATCACGGACTACGCGCAGCGGTTACTCGACGATATCGATCGGCTCGACGGCTGGCCCGATAAGGTGAAGCTCATGCAGCGCAACTGGATAGGGCGCAGCACGGGCGCGGAAGCCGATTTCGCGATAAAGGGTTTCGACAAGAAACTCCGCATATTCACGACGCGCCCTGACACGCTCTTCGGCGTCACCTACATGGTGCTGGCGCCCGAACATCCTTACGTGAAGGAGTTGACGGACGGCACGGAGTACGAGGGCAAGGTCGCGGACTTCCTTCACAACCTGCAGTATTTGAGCGACATCGACCGGAGCTCGGCGACGATAGAGAAAGAAGGACTCTTCATCGGTCGCTTCGCGGTGAACCCCATGAACGGCAGGGACGTCCCTGTCTACATCGCGAATTACGTCCTCATGGACTACGGGACGGGCGCCATCATGGCCGTACCCGCCCACGATACGCGCGACTTCGAGTTCGCCGTCAAGTACGGACTTGACATCGTACCGGTCATCGACCCGAACGACCCCGACATCGATCTCGACGACTTAAAAGAGGCCTTTGTGGCCGAGGGGACGATGATAAACTCGGGGGATTTTGACGGCATGAACAGCCGCGACGGCGTGGACGCCGTGTCCGCCTATCTCGAAGAGAAGGGCATAGGCGAGCGCACGGTCAACTTCCGTCTGCGCGACTGGCTCATATCGAGGCAGCGCTACTGGGGTACGCCTATACCCATGATATACTGCGAGAAATGCGGTTGGACTCCCGAGAAGGAGGAGAACCTGCCCGTACTTCTGCCGACGGATGTCGAGTTCACGGGAAAGGGCGAGTCGCCGTTGACGACGAGCAAGACCTTTCGCGAGACCTCTTGTCCCGTGTGCGGCGGATCGGCCGAACGCGAGATAGACACGATGGACACCTTTCTCGACAGTTCGTGGTACTTCCTGCGCTATACGGACGCACGCAACGACGAAGAGATATTCTCGCCTGAAAACGCGAGGTACTGGATGCCCGTCGACCAGTACATAGGCGGCGTCGAGCACGCGATACTCCACCTCCTGTACGCGCGCTTCTTCACGAAATTCCTCTACGACATCGGGCGCTCGCCTGTAGACGAGCCGTTTTCGAGGCTGCTCACGCAGGGCATGGTGCTGAAGGACGGCGCGAAGATGTCGAAGTCGCTCGGCAATGTCGTCTCGCCTGAGGAGATAATAGACAAGTACGGCGCTGACACGGCGCGGCTCTTCATTCTCTTCGCCTCGCCGCCCGAGAAGGAACTCGAGTGGTCGGACCGCGGCGTCGAGGGTTCGTATCGGTTTCTGAACAGGGTCTGGCGCATCGTTACGGAGTTGAACGAGGAGTTCGGATATGCAGACGCGGACGCCTCCGGCGCCGCCTTAACGCCGGAGGACAGGGAACTGGATCGCGCGCGCAACTACGCCGTCAAAAAAGTCGGAAACGACATCGGTGAGCGCTTTAACTTCAACACGGCCATAAGCGCGATCATGGAATTCGTAAACGCGCTCTATAGATATCGGGAAGCGGCGGCCTCGCCTAACGCCGGCCTCGTTAGGGACTCCGTCAGGGATCTCATACTCATACTCTCGCCGTTCACGCCGCACCTCTGCGAGGAGCTATGGGACATCACGGGACACGAGGAAACGCTCTGTACCGCGCCGTGGCCGGAATACGAGGAGGCGGCGCTCGCATCGGACGAGATAGAGATTGTCGTACAGGTGAACGGCAAGGTCAAAGGAAAATTTAACGCGGATTCGGGGCTTGACGCAGCCGGCCTCGTGGCTGCCGCCGCGGACTGCGGCTTGCTTGACAGACTCACCGCCGGCAAGGAGGTCGCAAAGACCGTGGCTATTCCCGACAGACTCGTGAACATAGTCCTGAAATAGAGAACCGTCGAAAGCCACTCCACCGATCGGAGGTCGGCGGGAAAGAGGTGGATTGAAACAGATCACCTTCGCGTTCAGGTGAGAAAAATAAAACAGGTTATTACCGGAAGAATGATAGATAGTTGATATAAGGAAAGAGAATATGAAACTGAAGATAACGGACAGAAAACAGAGGGTTACACACGATTTTAGGAAGAAGAAACCCGAAAACAATGCGAGTGCGCACGCGGTAGGCAATGTCGACGCCGATTCACGCGCCGAAGGCGTGAGCGGATCGGATTCGCGCGCACGCGAAAACAGGAAAGATCGCGACCATACCGACAATACGGGGAGGAACAGAACCGACAGTGCGGGGAGGAACAGAACCGACAGTGCGGGACGCGAGAGAAAAGGCGGAGTAGCCAGAAATGAAAACGGCGCCGAGAACAGAGAGAGGAACGGCCACGCGAAGGAAAACAGAACGGATAGCGCGGTCGGCTCGGCAAAAAACGCGCGGTCGGGGCGCGGCGGTCGCGGCGGAAAGCCCTTCCTCCGGATCATCCCGCTCGGCGGGCTGAATGAGATCGGCAAGAACATGACGGCCTTTGAGTACGGTGATAGCATCATGATAGTGGACTGCGGCATGTCCTTCCCCGAGGACGAGATGTTCGGCATCGATGTCGTGATTCCCGATTTCGGGTATATCGAGGATAACTTTCACAAGGTCAAGGGACTCGTCATAACGCACGGCCACGAGGATCATATCGGCGGTGTGCCGTACCTACTAAAGCGCGTGAATATTCCCGTGTACGCCACGGGTCTCGCTCTTGGCCTCATCAAGAGTAAGCTCGATGAACACGGGCTGAAAGCTAAGCTCAAGCGCATAGAAGCGGGTCACAAGCTGACGCTCGGCGACTTCAAGGTGGAAGCCATCCACATGACGCACTCGATAGCCGACTCGCTGTCGTTTGCGATACACACGCCGCTCGGCGTCGTCTACCATTCGGGCGACTTCAAGGTGGATTACACGCCCGTCGGCAACTTCCCGATAGACTTGCCGAGGCTCGCCGAACTCGGCGGGAAGGGTGTGCTGCTCATGCTTTCGGACAGCACGAACGCGAATCGGCAGGGACACACGAAGTCCGAGAAGCACCTGAACACGATAATGGAGAACATCTTCCGCGACGCGACAGGGCGCATCATCGTCGCGACCTTCGCCTCTAACGTACATCGCATACAGACCATCATAGACACGGCCGTGAAATTCCGCCGCAAGGTGGCGCTCTCGGGCCGCAGCATGGACAAGATAATGAATCTCGCGATGGAGATGGGCTACGTCAACATGCCGAAGGACGTCCTCGTCGATCTGCAGGACGCCAGGAAGATACCCGACAAAAAACTTGTCATCGTCACGACGGGCAGTCAGGGCGAGCCGATGTCGGCCCTTACGCGCATGGCCATGGGCGAGCACAGGCAGATATCCATACGCGAAGGCGACAGAATAATATTATCGTCAACACCGATACCGGGAAACGAGAAAACGGTGTCGAACATCGTCAACCTGTTGCTCGCAAGGGGCGCCGACGTCACCTATTCGGAGATAGCCGACATCCACGTTTCAGGTCACGCCTGCGAGGACGAACTCAAGCTGCTGTTCTCCCTCATCCGGCCGAAGTATTTCATGCCCGTACATGGAGAGGTCAGGCACCTGTATCGGCACGCGGATATCGCGAAGGAGATGGGTATAGACAGCAAGGACATCTTCATACTCGAGAACGGCAACGTGCTCGAACTGCGTGAGGGCAAGGTCGAGATTTCAAAGGAGCGCGTGGACGCGGAGCCTGTATTCGTAGACGGACTCGGTGTAGGGGATATCGGCACGATGGTGTTGCGCGACCGCAAACTGCTATCCGAGTCGGGTCTCATCGTCGTCGTCGCCGGGATCGACCGTGACAAGGGGAAGATAGTCTCGGGTCCGGACATCCTGACGCGCGGCTTCGTCTACGTGCGCGACAACGAGGCGCTCATAGCCGAACTGCGCGGCGTCGCCTCGGACAAATTCGAAGGGCTGAGGCGCGCCGGAACGCGCGCGCATTCCGCGATAAAGAAGGAGATAACGTCGGAGCTGAAACGGTACATCTATAAAAAAACGGGGCGCAGTCCGGTTATATTACCCATCCTCATGGACGATTGAGAGGGCAGGAGACAGGCAAGAATTGATTGGCAACGACGCAAGGAGAACCACACAGGGCGATACGTCGGAAAAACTGCGGTGCGTCGCCGAGGCCGAGGCGCTTGGCGACGCTTGCTTTGACTACATCCTTGGGGAAATACGGCCCGGCGTCACGGAACATGAGATCGCCGCGAGGATAGATGAGTGGCTGCTTTCGCATGGCGGCGAAGCGCTGGCCTTCCCAACCATCTGCGTGTCGGGGCCGCGCGGCTGGCTCATGCACGGCGAGCCTTCGGAGAAGATCATCGAAAAGGGCGAGTTGTTGACGCTCGATTTTGGCGCGATCTATGGAGGTTACTGCGGCGACATGACGCGCACCGTCGCCGTCGGCGCCGAGCCGGGATCGGAGGAGAAGAGATGTTACGCCCTCGTCCTCGAGGCTCAGAAACGTGGAATCGAGGCGCTCGCCGCGGAAAAATCCTGCCGTGAGGTGGACGCCGCGGCGCGCGAGAACATCAACCTCGCCGGTTACGGCGGCAATTTTATGCACGGTACCGGCCACGGCGTGGGCATGGAGGTCCACATTCCGCCGTATTTGAACAGGCGCACGGACGAAACGCTGCAGGCGGGCGACGCTGTCACGGTCGAACCGGGAATATACGTAGAGGATCGGTTCGGCGTCCGCATTGAGGACTTGTTGATAATCGGCGATACTGATATAATCAATCTGACAAAGTCGCCGAAAGAACTCATTGTCATTTGAGAAAGCGGCGGTCACGTTTTTATATTGGGATACAATAGGAGTGAACTATGATTTCAGCCGGAGAATTCCGCAAGGGCATAACGTTTGAGATTGACGGAGAACCTTACGTCATCCTCGATTTTCAGCATGTGAAGCCGGGCAAGGGCAGCGCCTTCGTGCGCACGAAGTACAAGAATATCATCAGCGGGGTCATCCGGGAGGAGTCGTTCAACCCGAACGACAAGTATCCGAAAGCCCACATCGAGACGAAGAAGATGCAGTACCTGTACAACGACGGGGAACTGTACCATTTCATGGATGAGGATACGTACGAGCAGATGCCGCTCATGGCGGATCAGGTTGAGGACGCGATAAAGTGGCTCAGGGAAAACGACACGGCGGAGATCAAGTTCTATAAGGGTTCGGCCTTTATCGTCGAGGCGCCGAACTTCGTCGAGCTTTCCATCACGGAGACGGAACCGGGCGTAAAAGGGGATACGGCGACTAACGTGACGAAGGCGGCGACCGTGGAAACGGGCGCGGTGGTACAGGTGCCCATCTTCATCGAGACGGGCGAGGTCATCAAGATAGATACGCGCTCGGGCGAGTACCTTGGCAGAGCATAGGGCATTCTTGAGAGAAACCGCCGGGATGTAGCGCGTCCCCGCGGCAGATAACAAAGTCACAGAAAAAATTGACGGAAAACAACATATAAATATGCGATACAAGCGAAAAAAGAACTATAAGAGACGTCGATGGGTGTCCATCGGTGTGACCGCCGCCATCGTCGTGTTCGCCGTCTGGCTCGGCACGCAAATCATGGCCTACACGGAGGCGCAGAAGCCCGTGGATCCCAGCGATTCAGCGGTGGTGAGTCTCGAGATATCCGAAGGGACGGGACTCGAAGGGATAGCGAAGACTCTCGAGGAGAACGGTCTTATCAGGAGCGCGAAGTTCTTCGCGCTCAGATCCAATCTCGAACGCGTCGGGGACAAGTTCAAGGCGGGCGACTACGAGTTCTCCCGCGCCATGAGCGTCAACGACATCATGGGCATACTCGTGAACGGCATCGAACGCGAGGCCGTCAAGTTCACGATTCCCGAGGGGCTGACGACGGCGCAGACGATGAGCATACTGACAGACGCTGGACTCATGACGGAGGACGAGTTCTGGAACGAGATCGAAAACGGGCAGTTCGACTATCGGTTCCTGCAGGACGCGCCCGCGGGCAGAGATCGGCTTGAAGGTTTCCTCTACCCTGAAACGTATGAGGTGTACAAGGACGTGGGCGCGCACGCCGTCGTCGACATGCTGCTTGGACAGTTTGATAGCCTGTTTACAGACGACGACTACGCGCGTGCGGAGAAGCTCAAACGCCCCGTGCGAGAGATCATCACGATAGCCTCGCTCATCGAGCGGGAGACGGCGGTCGCGGATGAGCGGCCCGTCGTCGCGCGCGTCATCTACAACCGTCTGAAAGACGACATGGCGCTTCAGATTGACGCGGCGATCCAGTACGCCCTCGGTACGCCCAGGGAGCAACTCACGAACGAGGATCTCGAGATCGACTCGCCGTACAACGTCTACAAGAACAAGGGGCTGCCGCCCGGCCCGATCTGCAATCCGCGGAAGGCCTCAGTCGACGCGGCTCTGCATCCCGAGAAGAACGATTATCTCTTCTACGTGCTTGACCCGGCGTTGAACGGTATGCACCGGTTCTCCGCGAGCTACGACGAGTTCCTCGTGAACAAGGACGCCTACCAGGCGGCGTTGGCCGCCCGTGACGCGGAGGAGGCCGAAAGCGGAGACGAAGAAAATGAGGGCGAAGAGTGAAGCGATATGATAGAATAGTTACAGCAGCTACCGAACGGAGGGATTTTTATTAACGATGGACATAGGCGACCCGGATCCCGGCGAATCATACTTATGGCAGATAATCTTATTACTCATACTCATAGCAATTAACGCGTTCTTCGCCATGGCCGAGATGGCCATGGTGTCCGCCAACAGAAATACGATCAAGCGTCTGGCCGACGAGGACAACAAGAAGGCGGTCGTCCTACAGGGGCTGCTCGACAAGCCGAACAAATTCCTGTCCACCATACAGGTCTGTATAACGCTCGCGGGCTTCCTGCAGAGCGCCTCGGCCGCCACCGCCATGGCGGGGGATCTCGGACTGTGGCTGAAGGCTCACAACATAGGCTACGGGCTGCAGATCGCGGTCGTCGCTATTACGCTCATCCTGTCCTTCATCAACCTCGTGTTCGGCGAACTCGTACCGAAGCGCATAGCCCTGCAGCAACCGGAGCGCATCGCGCTGTTCATGGCGCGTCCTGTGAGCGTCGTCGCGGCCTTCTTCAAACCCTTCGTATGGCTGCTCTCTGTCACGGTGTCGGGCATACTGCGGCCTTTCGGCATAAAGAAGGACAGCATCGACTTCGTCTACAGCGAGGACGACATCAAGTCGCATCTCGAAGTGGGCATCGAGAACGGACATCTCGACGAGGACAGCGTCGAAATGATAACGAGCGTGTTCGAGTTCGACGACAAGCTCGCGTACGAGGTCATGACACCGCGCACGGACGTCTATATGAAAAGCGTCAATGACAAGCTGGCTGACTACGTGGACGAACTCCTGCAGAGCCGCCATTCGCGCATCCCCTACTACGATACGGACAACGACGACATCGTGGGTGTCCTCTACATGAAGGACTTCATCGTAAAGGCGAAGAAGGTCGGATGGACGCGCGTCAACGTCAAGAAGCTCCTGCAAAAGCCGTTGTTCGTGCCCGAGAGCAAGAAGATAGACGAACTGTTCCACGAGATGCAGGACGGCAAGATCAACATCGCCTTCCTCGTCGACGAGTACGGCGGCATGTCGGGTATCGTGACGACGGAGGATCTGATCGAGGAGGTCATGGGCTCCATCGACGACGAGGGCGAGGACACGGAACCCAAGCTGGAAAGGTTGTCGGACGGCGAGTATCTCATCGACGGCAACTACTACCTTGACGATCTGAACGAAGAACTCGGACTCTCGTATGAGTCCGACGACTACGAGACAATAGGGGGTTACCTGATAGACGAACTCGGCGAGATACCGGACGAGGACGACGATGAGCCGAAGGTTATAGAGGACGGGCGTTGCGTCTTCACGATAGAGTCGTGGAAGGAGCGGCGCATAGATAAGGTGAAGCTCCGCATAACGCGTGAGCCGGAAGAGTTTGAAACGGAGGGAAAAAATGAGTGAACAAAATGACAGAAGAGACATCGGCGGCGTGTTGGTAGCTCCCGAAGTCATCGTTACCTACATCAGCGGCGCGGTGACGGAGACGCCCGGCGTGGCAGAACTCGCGGGCAATATCTCCGACACGATCACGAAAAAAATACTCGGGAACGAGAGCAAGTTCAAAGGTATCAAGATTGACGGCGGCGAGAACGGCTACACGATAGACATATACATCGTCGTGAAGTACGGCGAGCGCATTCCGGACATCGCGTGGAACGTGCAGAAGAACGTCAAGGCCGCGCTCGACGGTGTCATGGACATCATCATCGAGAACATCAACATTCACGTACAGGGCGTTCGCAAGGACAGCGACGAGTCGGCATCAGCCCTCGAAACAGGCGAGGATGATGGCGAATAGAAGATCCTCGCGGGAACTGCTCATGCGGTTGCTCTATCAGATGTCCGTCACGGGCGACTGGTCTCGTGAAGCAAAGGTCGCCTTCCTCGCCGAGTCCGAGGAAGACAGACCGAAGTCCTTCGGCCTCACGGGCAAGGTCGACGAACCCTATTTTGACAGAATGATGGATACGATCTTCGATAAGTTGAGTGAGATTGACAAGGCTGTCGAAGGCGCCAGCGACAACTGGAAGATAGGGCGAATCGCCAAGGTGGATCTCGCTATCATCCGGCTTGCCGTAGGTGAAATGCTGTTTGAACCCAACATCCCCACGGCCGTTTCTATCAACGAGGCCGTCAGCCTAGCGAAGCTGTACGGCTCGGACAAGAGCTACGAGTTCGTAAACGGGGTACTCGGAAGGGTGGAGAGGAACAGGGCGACCGACGCGTTCGCCGACGCCGGGGGCGACGGAGACTCTTGAAACCCATCCGCGTATCACAGCTGAATTCGTATATCCGGCGCGTCCTCTCCTCTGATCCCGTCCTCTCCGCCGTTTCCGTCGTCGGCGAGATATCCAACTTCAAGCGGCACGGCGGCGGACACGTCTATTTCTCCCTGCGCGACGCCGATTCGAAGGTGAACTGCTTCCTGCCCTCGGACGTGTACGAAGCGCTTCCTCGCGGAATAGGCGATGGAGACGAGGCGACGGCGACGGGTCGCATAGACGTATATGAGAGAGGAGGCTATTACTCGCTGTACGTGCGCGAGCTCGCGTTTCAGGGCGCGGGAGGACTCGCGGCGGCGTTTGAGAAGCAAAAGGCGAAGCTGCTCGCCGAAGGACTCTTCGATCCCGCGCGAAAAAAGCCGCTGCCCGTCTTTCCTCTGACCGTAGCCCTCGTGACATCGGATACGGGCGCCGCGGTCAGGGACATGCTGAAGATCATCACTTCGAAGAACGACGTCGTGGACATCCTCATATATCCGACCCTCGTGCAGGGTCCTGACGCGCCTGCGCGGATCGCGGAAGGGATAGCCTTCATCAACACGAACCATCCCGAGACGGACGTCGTCATCGTCGGGCGCGGCGGCGGCTCGGCCGAAGAACTCTGGGCCTTCAACGAGGAGATCGTGGCGCGCGCGATATTTGCGTCGGACATACCTGTCATATCCGCGGTCGGACACGAAACGGACGTCACGGTGGCCGATTTTGTCGCGGACGCGCGCGCGGAAACGCCTACCGCCGCAGCCGATATGGCCGTACCCGACACCGAGAGCATACGCGCTGAGACGGACGCGCTGTTCTTTTCCATGAAGGACGGCCTTTCGGCTCTGCTCGAACACGGGCGTCTGCTCACGGAGGCGCGCCGCCCGGCGCGTCTCGTGGGAATGCTCGAGAACCGAATAGACCTGAGCGCCGCGCAGGCCACCGCCACATTGGCTTCGTTCAGGGCCGCGGTTTACGCTGTCGTCAGCCGCGCGAAGAATGCCACGACATCCGCGTATGCGAGGCTCGTGGCGTCCGATCCCGCGCGCATCCTGTCCATGGGCTACGCCGCGCTGACGAAGAACGGCAGACCGATCCTGTCCGTGACCGAGGCGGCAGCCGGCGACGCGGTCGCCGCCCGTCTCGCCGACGGGTCGCTCGATCTGACCGTCGAAGGCGTACGCGGGAACTGAAATGCGGTATAATAGAGCAGTATGGTATTCTTGCAAAAAGGGAATCTTTAAAAACCCCGCGCGCAAGATGTGATCGGAGGACGAAACGCTCGCGGCACGTAGCGGCACGTAGCGGCGCGTTGGTGGAGATGGAACGAAGGATGACCGATAAGAAACTCACCTTTGAGGAGGCGCTCGAAAAGCTCGAATCCTGCGCCGACAGGATAACGTCGAAAGACGCGACCATAGAGGAAGCCATTGCGGCTTATGAGGAGGGCGCGCTCTATTACGAACAGTGTGAACGCGTCCTGAAGGACGCTAAGCAGCGGATCGAAAAGATTGGAGCGGGAACGAACGCCGGCTCATATCCCGGCGAAGAAGGATAGGACGATGATCGATTTCCCCGAATACCGGCGTCTGCTGTATCTGGTAAACGACAATCTCGACGGGCTGTTGCCCGGAGCGGACGTGAACAGCGCCTCGCTCTCGGAGTCCATGCGGTACAGCCTGAAAGCGGGAGGCAAGAGGATACGGCCCGTGCTGCTGCTCGCGGCCTGCGAACTCGCGGGAGGCGATACGACGGAGGCCCTGCCTTACGCCTGCGCCGTAGAGTACATACATACTTACTCGCTCATACACGACGACCTGCCCGCCATGGACGACGACGATATGCGTAGAGGCGCGCCGACCAACCATCGCGTCTACGGAGAGGCGACAGCAATACTCGCCGGCGACGGCCTTCTCACATCGGCCTTTGAAGTCATGTACAAGGATATGTTCATGTACTTCGACAAGCCCGAGATGTTGAAGAAGCGTGCGAGAGCCGCTTACGAGCTGTCCAAAGCCTGCGGCTGCCGTGGCATGATTGCGGGACAGATCGCGGATATTGAGGCTGAAAACGTAAGCGTATCGCCCGAGCTGCTGGACTACATTCAGGTGAACAAGACGGCGGCGCTCATCAGAGCCGCAGCCGTAGCGGGCGGCTATATAGGCGGCGCGGGCGCGGAACTGATCGACAGTCTCTCCGCCTACGGAGAGAACCTCGGCCTCGCGTTCCAGATAGCTGACGACATCCTCGACGTCACGGGCGAAGAGAAGGAACTCGGCAAGGCGACGGGCCACGACGCAGAGCTGCGCAAGGCCACATGGCCCTCGGTTCACGGAATGGAGGAATCGCGGCGCATGATGTCGGAACTGACGCGAAAGGCTATCGAGTGCATTTCCTCCTACGATCGCAACACGGACTTTTTTGCCGAGATAGCGAGGGGACTGGCCCGGCGGACGCGCTGACGAGAACGACGTCGACAGCGCGGAGAGGCGCCGACGACGGAGCGGTAAAAGATAGGACTATGTTGAAAAAAGATATAACGAACTATGTATTTCCGGATGATCTGAAAAGCATGTCCGAGGACGAACTCGACGTGCTTTCCTATTCGATCAGGGATTTTTTGATAACCAACGTGTCGGCGACGGGGGGTCACCTCGCGCCGAACCTCGGCGTGGTTGAACTGACGATAGCGCTGCACATGACGTTCGACTTTCCGAACGATAACATCGTATGGGATGTAGGGCATCAGGCCTACGTACACAAGATACTCACGGGCAGAGCCGCGAGTTTCCCCACGCTGAGAAAGTACGGAGGCCTGAGCGGCTTCCCCCGCCCTTCGGAGAGCGGCTATGACGTCCACACGGGCGGACATAGCAGCACCTCCATCTCGCTTGCGATGGGACTGGCCGAGGCAAGGGATATTAAAGGCGAAAACAACTTTGTCGTCGCGGTCATCGGCGACGGGTCGATGACGGGGGGACCGGCGTTTGAAGGGCTGAACAACGCGGGTATGAAACGTACGCGCATGATAGTCGTGCTGAACGACAACAACAGGGCCATCTCCCACAACGTCGGCAGCCTGTCCCGGCATCTGAACATGCTGCGTTCCTCCTCCTCTTATCTCGACATAAAGATGGCGATCAAGCGAAAACTCTCCTCCTCGCGCGGATTCGGCGAGAAACTGTTGCACGGTATCGAGCATGTGCGCGATTCGATCAGATACGCCATGGTAGCCGAGTCCATATTCGAGGATATGGGGTTCAGTTACTTCGGGCCGATCGACGGTCACAACATATCCGACATGAGGGACATCCTGTCCGGCGTCAAGGCCATTGACGGACCTGTGCTAGTACACATGGCGACGGAAAAGGGTAAGGGCTACAAAAATGCAGAGAAGCACCCCGACAGGTTTCACGGTGTAGGACCATTCGATTCGATAACGGGACTGCCCAAGACGGAGCACGAGGGGTACACGTGGTCGGAGGAATGCGGCGAAGAACTCACGCGACTCGCGGGAGCGGACAAAAGGGTCGTCGCCATAACGGCGGCCATGACGAACGGCACGGGACTGTCGGGTTTTGCCCGTGCGTTCCCGGATCGGTTCTTCGACGCGGGCATAGCGGAAGCCCACGCCGTCACCTTTGCCGCGGGACTCGCTCTCAAGGATTTGCGCCCGTTCGTAGCCGTGTATTCGACCTTCCTGCAGCGCGCGTACGACCAGATAATAGAGGACATCGCTCTGCACAAATTGCCCGTAACCCTGCTCATAGACCGCGCGGGGAACGTAGGCGAGGACGGTGAGACGCATCACGGAGTTTTCGATATATCGTATCTGAGGCACATCCCGAATATGCGCGTGCTCGCGCCCTCCGACGCCGTTACGTTGAGAGCCGCACTCATCTACTCGCTCGCGAGCGGATTGAATCCTATCGCCATACGGTACCCGAAGGGAATCGTGCGCGAGGACATCACGACTCTCTCCCTTCCGGAAAAACCGCCGAGCGTAGCCGAGCGCGAGGCGCGCGACCATTCGATGGCCGACTTTCTGAAGCTCTCGAAAAGCCGCGTGCTGAGAGAGGGAAGAGATGTGACCGTGTTCAGCGTCGGCTGTATGACGGAAACGGCGCTCGCCGCGGCCGACATGCTCGCGCCGAGAGGCGTAGGCGTCCGCGTCGTCGACGCGCTTTTCGTAAAACCCGTCGATGAGGAGCAGGTGGCCTACGCCATAGAGCGCGGCACGCCCATCGTCACGATAGAGGACAACATGCTCGCGGGTGGCTTCGGCGAAGCCGTGAACTCCATCCTGATTGAAAAGAACGAACCGCTCAAGTATATGCCGCGCGTGCTGAATATCGGATGGCCGGACGAATTCGTTCCTCACGGCGACAGGAGCGTACTCATGGGGGAGTACGGGCTTGACGTCGCATCCATCGCGTCGCGCATAGCGGAATTCATCAGGGATAAGGCAGTCGCCGTATAAAGGGAAGACGCCCGGATGAGGGGAGGGAAGGAATCTTGCCCGAAACCGAGGTGAATGTGATAGGGAAGCATACGGAAAAACATATGGAAAAGGTGAAGAAAGAGCGCCTTGACGTGCTGTTGACGGAGAGAGGTTTCTTCGGCTCGCGCGAGCGGGCGCGAGCTTCCGTCATGGCCGGCGTGGTGAAGGTGGACGGACAACCCGCCACCAAACCCGGCGTACGCTATCCCGCGGACGCGGATATCGCCGTGACGGAGCCGCCTCACCCGTACGTTGGCAGGGGAGGGCTGAAACTTGAATACGCCTTCGACCAATGGAAGATAGACGTATCCGGCGCGGTCTGCGCGGATATCGGGGCGTCCACGGGAGGATTTACGGATCTGATGTTGCGACGCGGAGCGCGCAAAATCTACGCGATAGATGTCGGCTACGGTCAGCTCGACTGGAAGCTGCGAGGCGACCCGCGAGTGGTGAATCTGGAGCGAACGAACGTCAGATACCTCGACGCGACGCTCGTGGATGAGGCCCCGTCATTCATCGCCATCGATGTGTCGTTTATCTCTTTGAAACTCGTGCTGCCCGTCGCGGCGTCGCTGCTCGCTTTGGGCGGTCAGATAGTGGCCCTGGTCAAGCCCCAGTTTGAGGCGGGGCGCGGGCAGGTGGGCAAAAACGGCGTCGTGAGGGATGAGTCCGTCAGGCGCGAGGTCGTCGAAAAGGCGCGTGGCTACGCGGAGGAAAACGGACTGTCTGTGAGTGGCGTCATCGAGTCGCCGATCACAGGAGCTAAAGGAAATATTGAATATCTGATGAGGTGCGCAAGTGAATAAGCCGTCGCCTATGCTGCAACAATATCTGTCTGTCAAAGAGCGGTACAAGGACTGCATCCTGTTTTTCCGGCTCGGAGATTTTTATGAGATGTTTTACGACGACGCGATAACGGCGTCGCGGATCCTCGGGATAACGCTCACGAAAAAGACCGTGGGCGGCGGTTTCGAGCGCGCTCCGCTCTGCGGCGTCCCGTACCTTTCCGCGGATACGTACATAGCGAAGCTCATCGCTGAAGGATACAAGGTGGCCGTCTGCGAACAGATAGAGGATCCGAAACTCGTGACGGGACTCGTAAAGAGGGATGTCGTGCGCGTCATAACGCCGGGCACGGTCACGGGCGACTCCATGCTCAACGCACGTGACAACAACTATCTCGCGTGCGTGACCGAAGCGAACGGGAGCTACGGACTCGTGTGGTGCGACATCTCCACGGGAGAGCTCAACGCGGCCGCCGTCGGAGGGCGCGGGCGCGACGCCGCGCTCTCGGGACAGCTCGCGCTCATAGACGCGAGAGAGATAATCGTCGTGACCGATGAAACCCCTGCTCCCGCGTTTCGCGATGCGCTGGACGCCTCCGAATCCCCCGCTGAGGCGCAAGAGGGAATCGGGAAGGCAGCCGGGGCAAAGAGCGCCGGATCCTTCCTCGAAAAACTGACCGAAGACTACAACAGCGCGTTTGTATCCACACTCAATTTCCGGGATGCCCGATCGGGACGCGCCCTTTTTGAAAAGCAGTTCGGTTCGTCGGCGGCGAGGACACGCGGGATGGACGCGGACGGCGCCGCCGCGCTCGCGCTGTACGCGCTGTTCTTCTATCTCGAAAAGACGCAGAAGCAGGAACTCCCCTACATGCGTCCGCCCTTGCTCCGCAATCTGACGGATCATATGCTGCTTGACAGGGCGAGCGTCCGCAGCCTTGAACTCACCGAAACCCTGTTCGATCGCAACGTGAAGGGTTCGCTGCTCGGCGTCCTCGACATGACGCGCACGGCTATGGGAGGCAGACTCATAAGAAAGTGGCTGAAGGAACCTCTGACGGATGTGGCGAAGATAGAGCGCAGGCTCTGCTCCGTGGACGCGCTGATGAGCGACGTGCTCGCGCGCAACAACGTCAAGGAGCACCTGAAAGCGGTGTACGACATAGAACGCCTCGCGGGGCGCGTATCGTACGGCAACGCGAACGCGCGCGACCTTCTGGCGCTCTTGCGCAGCCTTAACACCCTGCCCGACGTGAAAGATGAACTCGAGGGACTCAACGCGCCCCTGTTGACCGAACTCGGCGCGTCCATGGACGACTTTACCGACGCGCGCGAACTCATAGAACGCGCTCTGGCGGATGAACCGCCGTTCACGGTCAGAGAAGGCGGTCTCATACGTGACGGCTATTCGGACGAACTCGACGCGCTGAAAGACTCCATCAAGGACGGGCAGGAATGGCTCGCCGGACTTGAGGCGACGGAGCGCGAACGGACGGGCATAACCAATCTCAAAGTAGGTTTTAACAAGGTGTACGGATATTACATCAATATCACCAATTCCAACAAGAACCTCGTGCCGCCCGACTATATCAGGAAACAGACGCTGGTCAACGCGGAGCGTTACACCACGATAGAGATGAAGGAGACCGAATCGGTCGTTCTGGGCGCCGAGGCGCGTATCAACGAGATGGAATATGATCTGTTCAACAAGGTCAGGCTGGACTTGCAGATATACATACCGGCGCTGCAGCGGACGTCGGAGGCGCTCGCGACGCTCGACGTTCTGCTCTCGTTCGCGGAGGCCAGTTCAAAGTACGGGTACGTGAGACCCACTGTGGACGACGGTGAAGTAATAGAAATAGAACGGGGCAGGCACCCTGTAATAGAGCGCACTCTGACCACTACCGTCTTTGTGCCGAATGACGTGTACATGGATCGTTCCGAGCGGAGTATGCTGCTGATCACGGGGCCGAACATGGCGGGAAAATCGACCTATATGCGGCAGACCGCCCTCATCGTACTCATGGCTCAGGCGGGCTGTTTCACGCCGGCCGACCGCGCGCGCATCGGCGTAGCTGACAGACTCTATACGCGCATCGGCGCGGCGGACAACCTTGCGCGCGGCGAGAGTACCTTCTTCGTCGAGATGAGTGAACTGGCGTATATCCTGAACACCGCTACGGAGCGCAGCCTCGTCATTCTCGACGAGATAGGACGCGGCACGAGCACCTATGACGGACTCGCCATCGCGTGGGCCGTCGTAGACTATCTGTGCGGAGGAGAGGGCGGATCGTCCACGGGCGGCACACGCGTGCGGACGATGTTCGCGACGCACTACCACGAGCTGACGTCGATAGAGGGCAAGACGCCCGGACTCATAAATCTGAATACGGAGACGGCCGACACGGGCGACGACGTCGTGTTCCTGCACCGCATAGCCGAGGGACCCGCAAACCGCAGCTACGGCATACACGTCGCGAAGCTGGCGGGCGTGCCGCAGTCCTTGCTCGACGACGCTCAGAGCAAGCTCGATCGGCTCGAGGGCGGCGGCGAGACGCGCGTCCCGCACACGTATGGCGGGCATGAATCGTTTGAGGAGGCCGCGGCTTCGACTCCGGCGTCAAGGTCAGCGAAATCCTCATCCGGCAATTCACCAAAAGCGGGGAGCGGCGCGCCTGTTGCGCTGCAGCTGGATATGTTCTCGTTCGCCCCGAACCCCATCGTCGAACGGCTGAAATCGATCGATCTGATGGAGACGACGCCGTCGCGGGCTTTCGCGATACTCGAAGAACTGAAGGAGGCCGCCGAGAATGAGTGAGACGCGCGGAAACAACATACGGCGACTGCCGAAGAACATCGCGGACAAGATAGCGGCCGGCGAGGTCGTGACGAGTCCTCTGTCCGTAGTGAAGGAACTCGTCGAAAATTCGCTCGACGCGGGCGCGGGCGTGATCTCAGCGGATATCGAGAACGGCGGCAAGTCCTTCATCCGCGTCACGGACGACGGTTCAGGCATCTCCTCGTCCGAGGTGGAACTCGCCTTCGCCCCGCACGCTACCAGCAAGATAGTGGACGAGTCGGATCTCGACGGTATCGCCACTCTCGGATTCCGCGGAGAGGCGCTTTCGTCCATCGCGGCCGTCTCAAAGCTCGAGATGATAACGAAGACGGCCGATGAGAGGGTAGGGACGCGCATACTCATCGAAGGAGGCGACGCCGTGAGCGTCGATCCCGTCGGCGCGCCGGATGGCACGTCGGTCACGGTCAGGGATCTGTTTTACAACACGCCCGCGCGCTTGAAATTCATGAAATCGGATCGCGGAGAGACCACGAAGATAGTCGATCTCATGTCGCGCATAGCTACCGCGTATCCGGAGAAGAGGATACGGCTCATCACCAACGGCGCGGTGCTGTTCTCCACGCCGGGGAAGGGCGACAGGCTCAATACCATCCTGACGGTTTTCGGCACGACGGCCGGGGAAGACCTCATAGAGGTACACGCTGAATCGGGTGCGGCGGACGGCATGAAGCTCACCGCGTGGATAAGCGACCCGAACCATAGCGCGAAGACGCGCAGAGGCCAGGTCTTCTTCGTCAACGGCAGATACGTGAAGGACGACATCATGGCGGGCGTCGTTTCCGAAGCCTACCGGGAGTTCATGTTCGAGGGGCGTTACCCGTATGCCTATGTCTTCCTCGGTATAGCGCCTTCCCTCATCGACGTCAATGTGCATCCGACTAAGAGCGAGATAAAGTTCGCGGACGGCGAATCCGTGCGCGTGTTCTTGAAAGACGCGCTGCTCGCGGGACTCATGTCCGAGGCGGGCATACCCAAGGCCCATAACGCGCGGCAATTCGCGGCGGCGAAGCGCGCCGAGCGCGAGTTCTACGGTTACCGAGACGCGGCGGCGGCGGACGATCCGCGCGGCGCCGGCGGGGTGGATTCGGGCGCGTCGTCTGACGGTGTCACCGAAACCGATGAGCCCACCGTCGTGAAGATATCCGAACTTTGGGGGGAGGGAGGCGCGGCCGTCCCTTCCGTAGCGCCGCGCGCCGTAACAGGGAACACGCATAGATCTGACGACGCTTATGATTACGCTGAGGAGGAACGCGAGATAACGGTACACGAACCCGCGCCGTCGGGTGGCGCGTACCCGGTTCAA
>JAISZM010000084.1 GCA_031269205.1 Eubacteriales Family XIII. Incertae Sedis bacterium
TTGGAGATGTCGAGTATGTCGTTCAGCAGACCGAGCAGATGACGCGAGCTCGTTTCTATTTGGTGCATGTGGACTTCGATCTCGGCGAGGTTGTCTTTGTCGCCGCCGCCGTCGCGAATCTTGTTCAGCGCGAGGTTCGTGACACCTATGATGGCGTTCATGGGCGTCCTTATTTCGTGGCTCATGCGGGCGAGGAACTCTCCCTTGTGCATGTTCGCGATATTCGCGCTCGTCACGGCCTTCTCGAGCTCTATCTGCTTCTTCACCATGTCCGTGACGTCCTTGCTCAGGACGATGACGCCTATACGGTTGCCGTTCATATCGTAGAACCAGTCGGCCGCGCCTTTGATATAGGTGTCCGTGGTTTCGCTGTAATAGACTTCCGTGTCGCGGTTCTCGCGAAGCGCCTTGATCGGGTCGTATTTCGTGCCGTCCGGATAGACGCTGTACTTGCCGTAGGGTTGGCCTATGACTTCGTCGAGCGACGCGCCGCTGAACGCCAACCCGCTGCCGTTCATGTAAAGGATGTTGAGATCCATGTCAAGTATGCTGAGCGGGTCTTTGACGGAATCGACTATGCTCTCAGCCATATCGTCGAACGAGTCGGCGAGCAAGCCGAATTCATCCTTCGTGGGCGACTTGAACCGGAAGTGCCGTTCGCCCGAACGGAAGCGCGAGATGCCGTCTATGAGCCTCGTGATGTTGTTCGTGATCCAACTCGCGAGCCAGATGGCGATGAAGATGACGAGCACTACGAGCACGCCCGTCGTAAGCATGAGCTGGGCCATCGTATCGTTCATGTTGTCGTTGATGACCTTCGACAGACTCTTTTCCGTCTGCCGCGCCGGCTCGATGAAATCCTCGAGTCCGGCCCCGATGGTGACCATCGCAAAGCCGCGCTTCGACCAATCGTTCTCCTTCGACGGAGCGTATTGCCCCGTGTAATAGGGGATGGACGCGGCGGTCGTCAGTTTGTAGAGGCCGCTCCACAGTATGTAAAAAGAGCCGCTGCCGCCGTCGCGCGTCAGATCCATCCAACCCGTACACTGCGGCGCGTTGTTCAGGTACCTTCCGTCGAGGCCGACGAGTCCGTCCGCGGTCAGCGGGGGCGCGGGTTTCTTTTCGCGCGACTGATTGTCAAACACGGGCACGTCTTTCAACAGGAGCTCAACGCCCGACTCGTTCGACGGTTCGGGATTGTTCAGGAATTCGGGCCATTTCGCCTTCAGACCGTCAAGATCCTCGGCGCCCGCGCGCTTCAGAAGATCCTCGTATATCGAAGTTTCGAGCCAAGGTATCTGCTCGAGCCCCGTTTCGGAGTCGACCCCGTAGATGGAATGATGGCGGGGATGGGCTATGCTGCGGCAGTTGTAATCCCAGATGAAAGCGTAATTGCCGTCGAAGGCGCTCGGCAGGTCGGTATAGCGCTCGCTCATCGGCGTCTGATGGTCGACGAACTCCATGATATGGTCGTGGTTCAGCGCGAGCGTCACGTATCCGGTTATCCTGCCGTCGCCGTCCGTGACGGGCGTCGCCCAGCGCACGATGCCCTCAAAGCGCTTGCCGAGCGGGTTCTCCTCGCCCGCGTAGGCTTCGCTCTCGGGATCGAACTTCAGGTTTGTTATCTTCTCCTTCAACGCGCCGATCTGTTCTATGAGCGCGCCGTCCTTCACCCCCTCGGCCGCCGCGTCTATGAGCGGCAGCGAGGCGCTTATCACGGACTGCATCATCGCTTCGTTGCTCGACGTATCCGCGACTATCTTGGCGATCTCGCCGTCCTTGATATTCGTGAGCGCGCTCGCCAGAGCCTTGATTTCATCCGTCTGCGTCTCGGCCGCGCCGAGGGCCGTCACCACGCCGTTGATCGCCCCGATGACCATCTGCTTGGGCGTATACATGCCGATGAAGTGCGACCGCACGTAGACGCCCTTGACGTCAGAAACGTAAATCTCACCGGGCTGCAACTTCTTCAGATCATCCCAGTAATTTTCCGATCCGACGTAGGTATTTTCGCGTTTTGAGATATCTTTCAACTTCGAGTCCATCGGGTAATACTGCTTCGTGGAATCCTTCGCGACGGCCTTGATTTGTTCTTTGCCGTCCGTACCCACGAAGGTGATTTCGTCAAAAAGGGGAACCTCGTTGTACGTGAAGCCTTCGGCCGGGCGCGGATTCCAACCGTCGTTGTCCAAGTTCTCGTCGTTCGTGGACGGAGCCGCTTTGCCTTCCTCACGCGCCGACTCGGTCTGGATCCACGACATGCCGTCCTCCGCGAGTGCCCAACTGCCCGCGTCTACCGTCGAAGACATGTTGGTGTTAATATAATTGGAATAGGCGTTTTTGTTCGGTCGAAGCGTCGCGACGTAACTTATGTCACTGTCCCTTTCGTAGAGAAAGTCTGCCACCCTTTTTGCCGTGTCCGTCGTCATGCGCTCGATGTTCTCGACAGCGCTCTCGTTCAGGGCTTCCGTCGCGTCGCTGACGGCCATCTCCTGCACCGTGCGGCCGAGCAGAATGAACTGATTCCACGCTATCGCCGCGAGTATGACGATCGGCAGTATCTTTACAATAAGGAATATGATGATGAGCTTGGCGCGCATACCGAGATTTGTCTTGTCGAGTACGTGATTCAATGCCCGTGATATCGGGTTGTCGTGTCTGACCGCGTCACTTGCCATAAACCTCTCCTTCGTGGTGTACTTATCTGCTCCACCGGCTAAAGATAGCGCGGCGTGGCGGTCCTTGTACCGAACCGCTTTGTTGATGGAACAATGATAAGCACCCTCCTTCCCACGTTTCTTTTCATGTGTTTCATTCTAGCACATTTACGGGCGCTGAATCATTATTTATAGATAAAAGAGCCTGCCCCAATATACAGCTGGAGAAAGCTCACCGTGCTTGGCGCAAGGCGGCGGCCATCGCCTGCGCGGCGCCGCGCGCGGCGGCGGCCACGGTGTCCAGTGCGCGCCCGGCGTCGGGCTGGGTGACGGTCTCGCCGTCCACAGAGCGCTGCCACGCGGCTATGACGCCGCGCGAGGAATTCACTATGCAGCCGCGCCCCCCGGCGTCGAAGAAGCCCGCGAGGTCGCGGGCACTCGCGCCCTGGGCGCCGTAGCCCGGCACGAGGAAAAACATCCGGGGATGCGCCCGCCTGAGCGCCCGGCCGACCTCGGGGTGGGTGGCGCCCACGACAGCGCCTACGGCGCTGTAGCCGCGCTCCCCGACCAAGTCGTTCCCCCAGACTTCCACATAGTTCGCCACCTGCTCGTACAGTGGCATATTCGCAAGCCCCGCAAAAGCCCGGGCCACATCCCCCATCGCCGACTTTCCGCGCAAGGCCACATTGGCGGGAACTTCCTCCACCTCGAGATCCTGCAGCTCCGCGCTGCTCGCGTTGCTCGTCTTGACCAGCACGAACACGGACTTGCCCGTCTCCCGGCAGGCGCGCGCGAACGGCTCTATGCCGTCCGTCCCGAAGTACGGATTGACCGTTATGGCGTCCTCGCGCCAGAGGTCGACGCGCGCCGACCCTATCTCCGCGCCCGCGAGGTGAGCGGCGTAGGCTTCGGCCGTACTCGCTATGTCGCCGCGCTTGATATCGCCTATGACGTACAGGCCCTTGTCCGCCGCGTATTCGCATGTGCGCACATAGGCCGCAAGCCCGTCGATCCCGTAGCGTTCGTACATCGCGATCTGCGGCTTGACCGCCGGCACGACGTCGGCCACGGCGTCCAGTATCGCCCTATTGTACAGGAAGAACATCTCGGCCACGGCGCGCGGCGTCTCGCCGTACTCAGCGTACATCTCGCGGGCGAGCGCCTCCGGCATCATCGAAAGCGAAGGGTCAAGCCCCACAACCGAAGGGTTGTCGAGCGCGTCTATCCTGTCTATAAGCCTGTCTATCCCTAACATGGGTTCACGCATACGCCTCTCCCGCCATAAATTTTCACTTCGTTCATACTTTATTACCCCGGGAACGGACAGCGGGAAGCCGCGCCAAGGCAATAACCATTCTGACACGCCGGGACGTAAAAAGCAACCTTCTTGCGATCATGTTGACGTGCCGGCTCACACCCTAAAACTCCTCTTCGCCATTCACTGTCTGACGCGCCGACGGCTCAGCCGTGGTAAAATAGAGGTACACAGATCCTCTTATCGAAAGATTCGCTCGACATAAAGACGCGAAGCGGTGATGTGAACAAGTTGACGCATGGAGATGGTTTTATTGAAGGAAAGTTGTTTGTTATGTTTAAGGTGATCGATGTAAGCGGATGTCCCGGAGGGACGTCCTGTCTTGTTATTACGAAGGAGAGCGCCTTCCTCTGCGATACGGGGTTTTCATTCAGCGCGCGGGACACGGCTGAGAACGTGCGCAGGGCGCTCGCGAATGCCGCGGCCGGCGGCGCGAGCGGCGAAGTCCCCGACGGCGCGCGCCGTCTCGACTACATTCTGCTCACACACTCGCACTTCGACCACGCGGCGGGAACGCCCATCGTCGCGCGCGCCTTCCCCGAGGCGAAAATCGTCGCGTCGCACCACGCGGCCGAGATATTCGCGCGGCCCGGCGCGCGGCGCGGGATCTACGAGATGGACGTCGCCGCCGCGCGCAATGTTGGCAGGGACGCGGGCGAAGACACCACGTCCGAGCTGCGCGTCGATATGGAGGTCGGCAGCGGCGACGTCATTCAGGCCCCGGGTGAAACGATACGCGTCTACGACACGCCCGGACACACGAACTGCAGCGTGTCCTACTACTTCGAGAACGAGGATCTGCTCGTCACCTCCGAATCGTCGGGCTTCAAGTTCGACGATCTCCTCTGCCCGGCCTTCCTGACGAGTTACCGCGATTCGCTCGAATCCATCGCGCTCGTGGAGCGGCTCGCGCCCCGATATCTGCTGCCGCCGCACGCCGGCCTCATATCGGGCGACGAGGCGAAAGCCTATCCCGCCGCCATACGCGGGGAGTCGGAGGCTAAAGCTGACTTCATCCTGTCCCGCCACCGCGCGGGGATGTCCGAAGAAGACATCGTGAGGGATCTCATAGCCGAATACTTTGACGGACTCATCAGGGACACGGGCTTGCAGCCGAGGGAGTCGTTTGAAACAAACGCTCGTATTCTCGTTCCGCGGCTTATCGCGGAGGCTCAAACGCCCACCCCTTGAGTCGAACCACCCGCGTCCGCAGCTGTACCGGAGGAATACATGACACGTGATACGTTAAAATCGGCGACCGTCCTCACCTGCGCCGCTCTCGTCTGGGGCATGGGCTTCGTGGCGCAACGCTACGGCATGAACCACGTCGGGCCTTTCTTCTTCGCGGGTACGAGGATGTTGTTCGCGGCGCTGACCATGCTCCTCGTCATAGCGATCACGGGCAGCGTGGCAAAACGCCGCCCGGCGGAAGGCGACGCTCTGCGCGACAAAGGCATATTCAAAGAGTTTTTAGCGGTTCCTGTGCTGCTAAAAGGCGGCGTCGTCTGCGGTCTGGTACTCTCCATAGCTCAGGGACTCCAGCAGGTGGGCATGGTTTTCACCACCGCGTCCAAGGCGGGTTTCCTCACGACGCTCTATATCGTGGTCGTACCCATCATCGGCATCTTCCTGAAAAAACACACCCACTGGAACACATGGGTCAGCGTCCTCATCGCGGCATCGGGACTCTATTTCCTCTCCATCACGTCCACGTTCACGATATCGCCCGGCGATCTCGTGTTGCTCATCAGCGCGGTGATGTGGGCGGCGCACATCATCGTGACGGGCCACTACGTCGCGTCGCTCGATCGACAAGGCGTCTTTCGCCTCGTGACCGTGCAATTCCTCACCTGCTCGGCGTTTAGTTTCATACTCTCCCCGTTCATCGACAGGATGTTCGATCCAGCCCCGCTCACCGCCGACGTCTTCGTCCAGGTGCTGCCGGCCTTGCTGTACTCGGGCTGCGTCTCGGCAAGCGTGGGCTTCACCTTGCAGGCCATAGGCCAGCGGCGCATCAGCCCGTCCGCGGCCGGCATCATCCTGAGCATAGAGGCCGTGTTCGGCGCCGTGTTCGGCGCCCTCATCCTCGGCGAGCGCCTTTCCTCGCGCGAACTACTCGGCTGCGTTTTCATGTTCGCGGCCGTCGTGCTTTCGCAGATTCCCGTAAAGGAGAAGAAAAGGAGCAAGTGAAAACTTATCTGTCGCCGCCGCTGTCCGGTAGCTACACGCCTCCGCTACGCCTGTGCGGACAGCGCGTGGGGTACGGCGTTGAGGCGCGGCCGGGGATCATCCGTCCGAGGATTCTTCCCCAGGTAGTATTTCAGCTTTGACATCAATTCGTTCATGTCGACGGGCTTGCCGAGGTGGTCGTTCATACCCGCGTCGAGGCTCTGATTGACGTCCTCCTTGAACACGCTCGCCGTCATCGCGATGATGGGTATTCTGTGCGCGTTCGGCGCGGAGAATTCCCTGATGCGACGCGTCGCCGCGTAACCGTCCACCTCAGGCATCTGTACGTCCATGAGGATGAGATCATAGCTCTCGGGAGAGGCCTCGTACATCCTGACGACCTCCGCGCCGTTCTCGGCGCACGCGAAGTCGAGTCCCGTCGGCTCGAGCAGGGTCATTATTATCTCCCGATTTATCTCTATGTCGTCGGCGATCAGCACCTTGCACCCGTCAAAAGAGCCGTTCTCCATCTCGTACGAAGCGCTCGGCTTCTTCTCGGCGACATTGTTATACATCAGATCAGCTTCGTCGCCCACGTCGAGCGCGACCGCGAAGATGAACGTTGATCCGTCGCCCGGGGACGATTCGACGCTGATGCTCCCTCCCATCATCTCGATGATGCTCTTGGAGATGGCCAGCCCGAGGCCCGTGCCTCCGTACTTGCGCGACGTGCTCTTGTCCGCCTGCTGGAATGAATTGAAGAGTTTGGCCTGCTGTGTCTGACTCATGCCTATGCCCTTGTCGGACACTCTTACGTCCAGGGAGCAGACGCCGTCGTCCACGGACACGAGCCGCGCCGTCAGCTTTATCTCGCCGCCTTCGGGCGAGAACTTTATCGCGTTTGTCACGAGGTTCGTGACGACTTGGGCGAGTTTCTGGTCGTCGCCGACGAGCGCCTTCGGGATCGCCTCGTCGATATCCACGACGAGTTTTTGATTCTTCTCCTCGAGACGGAACCCTATGACATTCTCGATCGTCGACACCATGCGCGCGAATGAGAACGTGACCGGCGACAATTCGAGCTTGTGCGCTTCTATCTTCGCCATGTCGAGAACGTCGTTGATGAGGTTCAACAGGTGACCGCTCGCGTTTTCGATCTTTTCGAAGGCGTCGTTCTTTGCCTTTATCGTTTCCGCGCCTTTGCCTATCGCCGTCATGCCGATGATGGCGTTCATGGGCGTACGTATCTCGTGGCTCATGTTCGAGAGAAACTCGGACTTCGCGACCGAAGCCCGCTTCGCCTCATCCATGGCGTCGATGATCTCCGTGATATCGCTCATCGATATCATCACGCCGACGTCGTCCCCGTCGCGCAGTCCCGTCACGACCGTGCGGTAGACGCGCCGCTTTCCGTCCATAGCCTTCGCGGGAATATCCGACACCGTCGTCTTTTCATCCTTCGCGGCCATATCCGAATAGAGCAGCAGCCGCTCCTTGCTATCCTTGTCACAGAATCGGTCGAGAAAATCCGCCAGACGCGCACCCCTTATCTGTGAGGCATCGTCAATCCCTATATGGGGAAGAAGCGCGTCCGTACAATGAACAAACCGCAATTCTTCGTCGAGTATCATGACGATATTGAGGCTGCTCTTCAACATCATCGTGAGGTAATTTTCATGCCGCGTCGCCGCGGCCTGATCCGAAACGCCTCTCGCGCCTTTCTCCCTTACCTCTCTGTTGATGTTGTTATCATCCATCGTTCGCCCCCTGCGAACCATGCGCGTCGTGAGCGCCCCTTTCCGCGGGACGTCACATCGTACGCGCTTGCAACCCGATCCCTATCGATCCGGGAATAGTCTATTACATCTATCTTTAGATACCCAAAAAATCGGAGAACTAACATGAAAAACGAAAAAAATTATTGTGGTGAAGGAAGTACAAGCGATAGGTACATAAATGCCTTTTTTATTCAGCGTTTGCCCGGATTTTGCTGTTCGGCCTGCCGGCGTTCATCCAGCTTGCGTTGCGCTTCGGCCTTTCGCAGATAGAGGGGTTCAAGCTCGGTGTAGTCCACGGGCGCTCCGAAAGCGAGCGCCCACTTCAGGACTTTTGCCGCCGACTGGGGTTCGTCCTCGTCGCGCACGCGGCGTATAGCCGCGCTCCGCTCGCGAACACGAGGATACGGTTCTTCCGCGTTTCCGCGGGGAGCGCGGAATGAAGCGCCCTCTCTGCCCCCCCTTTCGCGTTCGGCGGCGAGAGCCGCGTCCAGCATCGCGTCAAACACTTCGGGATCGCGAGCCGCGCCGGGTACGAGCGTTTCGATGCTTCCCCCGTCGTTCGACAATCGGTAAGCGCCGCTGTATATCTGACCGCGGCGCGCGTCGAGAACGGGGCAGACGATGTCGCCGGGTTCGTAGCCGTACACGAAGGTCTCGAGCGTCGGAACTTTTATGACGGGCAATCCCGTCACCTGAGCCAAGGCGCGCGCCGCGGACACGCCTATGCGAGCGCCGGTGAACGATCCCGGACCCGCCGACACGGCGACGGCGCCGAGAGAGGAGAGAGCCGCGCCCTCGGACTCGAGGATATCTTTGACCGTCGGTATGAGATAGGTGAGGTGGTTGAGTTCGCTTTCGGAGCGGCGACAGACGATTTCGCCTCCGCGTTCCCCGTCGGACGCGTTCCCGCGCGACCACGCCACCGACAGGGTTCTCCCGGTGGTCTCTATCGCGAGCACGGGAGAACGCGAAAGAACCGTCCCCCCGTGTTCATCCCTGCGCTTCCTCCGTTCAATCCCCGCGGTCACGAGAACTTTACCTCGCGTTTGTCGGGGGAGTTCGTTTGAGAAATGATGATCCGCACGGCGTCTCCCGGGATGATCTCGGGGATCAGATCGGCCCATTCTACCACGCATACACCCTTTCCGTAGAAGTAGTCCTCCCATCCGAGGTTTTCGAGTTCCTCATAGACGCTGGGGCCGGACAAGCGGTAAACGTCGAAGTGATAGAGGGGCAGACGGCCGCTCGTGTATTCGTGGATGAGCGTGAAGGTGGGACTCGTGATCTCGTCGGTTACGCCGAGACCCTCGGCCACGGCTTTGGCGAACGTGGTCTTGCCCGCCCCGAGGTCGCCCGTCAACGCCACGACGGTGCCGGGTTCAAGTCTTCCCGCGAGTTCCCTGCCTATTCTCTTCAGTCCGTTTTCATCCACCAACATCACGACGCCAGGTCCTTCCATATCTCAGGAATCAGTTGCGTCGTTTCCCGGACGCCGGGAGCGTCCAGGGATTTGATGTCGAGCTGCACGACCGTCAGGGCTATCGTGATCGCGATATAGAGCAGGAGCCACGGCACGGTGAAGGTGTAGCGCCAGGCGTTCGCCCGCGCGCGGCCGGCGTCGAGGAAGCGGTACACTTTCGCGTGTTTTGTGACGGCGACGACGATGAGTCCGACGACGAATACGCTCCACATCGCGTAGACAGCGATGGCCGGCGCGAGCGGCGTGACGTAGGCGACGAGCACCATGAGACCGTTGTGTACGGCGTGCAGGATGATCGAGTATTTGATCGAGTACCGAAACGTGATGTAACCGAGGATGAGTCCGGCGCAGAGCGCGTATCCGATTTGGAGGATGTTGCCCTGATACAGGCCGAACAGGATGGCGGACGCCACGATGGCGAAGGTGCGGCCGTAGGCGGACAGCACGCGAAGACAGACGCCGCGAAAGAGGATGCCCTCTATGACGGGCTTGACGACCACGAGGTTGATGATGATGAAGACCACGCCCTCGGACGCCGGGTCAAAGCTGGACAGATCGACGCTGTAGCCGGCGTATTCGAAAAGTTTCGTGACGCCGTGCCCTATGAACATGAAGACGGGTTGCAGGCCGGCTATGCAGAAGAAGGCATTGCGCATCACGCGCGCGGGTATCTCTCGCGTCTCCTCAAATATCTCTCCGAGGTGCAGATTGCCGCGCAGGATGAGCCAGATGAAGAACAACCCGGCGCCCGAGGCCGCGGGGTAAATGACGCCGTTGAATTTTGCGTTCGCGAAGAATATCATGATTACGGACGCGAAGGACGTGATGATGAGGTAGCCTATCAGCGATATCGCTACCGCACCCACATCGGACCTCACGGCCGTTCTCTCCAGCACGTCGGGATTGTTTATCGCTCTCATAGCGGTCTTCCGGCAATCGTTTTGTTCATGCTTCAATTTTATATCGAAACGAAGCCGCGTTCAAGGTTTGCAACCAACGTCGGACGTCATTGCGGGCGATGCGACAAAAAAAATTAAATTCGGGGTGTAAAATGATATAATATTTTTGCAGGCATTTTATCTTTTATTGTTTATTTTTTTTAAAAGCATACTTAGGAGGTATGATTATGAGTGATGAAATCAACAAGGATCAAGTGACGGATTCCGGGGCGGCGGCGGGAGGGACGCCCGAGCAGGCACCGCCGCAGTATGAGCAGGCTCCGCCGCAGTACGGGCAGACCCCGCCACAGTACGGTCAGACCCCGCCGCAATATGGGCAGACCCCGCCACAGTACGGGCAGAACGTGTACAACCAATACTACAATGAGCCGATGACGGGCATCGTGGAAGCCTACAAGTCGTATTGGAAGAACTACGCGAATTTCAACGACCGCACGTCGCGCGCGGGCTACTGGTGGGTGATGCTTGTCAACGGGATAATATCAATTATACTCTACGCCATACTCATCGTTCCGGCTATAGCGGCTCTCAGTTTTGAGACCAGCTATGCGGCGCCCTTTTACGCCGGGCCGTTCGTCGCGATGTTCGCGGGCGCGGGGATCATCTGCTTCATCTGGGGCTTGGTGAACATCATCCCGCAATTAGCCATCATCGTGCGCAGATTGCACGACACGGGAAAGTCTTGGGTGAACATTCTCTTCGGACTCATCCCGTTCGCGGGCGCCATCGTAGTGCTCGTGTTCATGCTCATAGGGACGAAATACCCGCCGGAGAACAGATTCTACAACGTGCGGAAACAGGCGTAGGCGCGCAACGCCGCAATAGAAACCTGCGGCAAACCCGCCGCTTGGCACGGTAAAACAACCACGGAAAGATATCCACAAGCGGGCGACGCGGATCGCCCGCTTGTGTTATCATATTGCCTATGGCTTTTATAGAGATATTACTTATAGCCGTGGGTCTGTCGACCGACGCGTTCTCCGTGGCGATCAGCAACGGCATGGGCATGTCGACGCGCTCCGGCAAGGGCGGCGCAAAGGACGGCGACGCGACGGGCAGGGCGGAGAAGGCGCTTCCCCTTGCGCGGCCGCTCGTGTCGTTGCGCGGCGCCGACGTGCGCAAGGCCCTCGCCGTCGCCGCGGCGTTCGGGGGCTTTCAGGCCGTGATGCCCACCGTGGGCTACTTCGCGGGCGGTATATTCACGGGTTCCATCGAAATCTTCGACCACGTGATAGCACTCGTCCTGCTCGCCTTCATCGGCGGCAGAATGATGAGAGAGGGCGTGAAGGCCGTGCGGAAGGGGGCGCCCGCGCGCGAACCCAAAGATCTCTCGGCGGGATCGCTGCTCCTGCAGGCCGTCGCCACGAGCATCGACGCGCTGATGGTCGGCGTAGGTTTCGCCGCCATCGGCCTGCCGCAGTCCGAACTCGCGAGCGCCGTCGTCCTCATCGGCGCCACCACCTTCGCGCTCTCCTTCGCGGGCGTCTACGCGGGCAAGCGCTTCGGCACGTTGCTCGGCTCTCGCGCGGAAATCGTCGGCGGACTCATCCTCATAGCCATCGGCGTCAAAATTTTCATCGAGGATATCTTCCTTTAACACCGACGGGCGAGAGCCGGTAACGCCCGGTACATGACGGTAATTTCCGTTCCAATAATCTTATCTGACCCGTTATTTTTCCTCGTCTGTCGGTGCTGACTGCCGCGTTTGATCTGACGGCGGTTGCTCTGGCTGCGGTTGCTCTGGCTGCGGTTGCTCGTACACGACGTATTTCGGACGCTTCGGTTGCACCTTCTCGGGATGTGCGGCACGATAAAGGTTGAAATGGTGCGGTAAGAGCGCACCGGCGTCATGGAGACATGGCGGCCGTGTAAACCCCGCCCGGAGCAAGGCAGAAGGGTATACCCGCCGCAAGGCGGGGCTGCGGCCCGCAG
>JAISZM010000110.1 GCA_031269205.1 Eubacteriales Family XIII. Incertae Sedis bacterium
CGGGCATGGGCATTGCGAAGGACAAGCAACTGAAGATGTACAGCAAGGTCAAGGGTTCATGGGCGCAGATGAAGGGCAAGACCTCCGTCGGCCTCATGGATTCCAATGCTGAAACGGGCATAGACGTGTACGCGCGCCCGATGGGCGTTATTGGCGCCATCATCCCCGTGACGAACGGCGAGGCGACGCCCGTCGTCAAGTCTCTCATGGCCATCAAGACGCGCAATGCCGTCATCCTCGCGCCGCACCCGAAGGCGCGCAATACGAACGTCGCCGTCACGGAGGCGATCAGAGAGGTGCTGCGCAAGTTCGACGCGCCCGAGGACCTCGTTCAGGCGATAGGGCCGGAATACGTGTCCGTCGAGTGCAGCCAACAGCTCATGACACAGGTTGACTTCATCCTCGCGACGGGCGGCACGCCGATGGTGCGCCAAGCCTACTCGTCGGGAGTCCCGGCCATCGGCGTCGGCACGGGCAACGTCGTCTGCATCGTAGACGAGACGGTAGCGGGCGAATTGCCGCGCGTGGCCGACATGCTCATCCGCTCCAAGACATTTGACAACGCCACGTCGTGTTCGACGGAGAACAACATCATCGTCGTCGAATCCGTGTACGACGAGTGGGCGAAGGAGATGGAGAAGGTGGGCGCCGTACTCATAAAGGAGGACAGCCCCGAGAAGGAGAAGATCGTGAGGACGCTCTGGCCCGAAACTCCGGTGAATCACAACCTGAACCGCCACATCGTCGCTCAGTCCGCGAGCGAGATAGCTCGTCTGGCCGACGTGGACGTTCCCGATGGCACGAGGCTTATCATGGTGGAGGAAAACGGCGGCTACGGCAACGAATTTCCGCTCACGGGAGAGAAACTCTCGCCCGTCGCCGGAGTGAGGAAGGCGAAGGATTTCGAGGACGCGCTCGCGAAGATGTTGAACATCCTCGACTATCAGGGCAAGGGTCACTCGGTCAGTATCCACACGAAGGACGACGCGCGCGTGACGAAGATGGGCGAGGTCGTACCCGTCTGCAAGATCGTCGTGAATCAGCCGCAGTCGCTCGTGAACAGCGGTAGCTGGACCAGCGGCTACCCCATGTCGATGACGCTCGGGTGCGGTACATGGGGCCACAACAGCATCAGTCACAACGCGACGTGGAAGGATTTACTCAACTTCGTCTACGTCAGCCGCGAGATACCGAACTGGCAGCCGTCGGACGAGGATCTGTTCAGCGAGAAGATAAGAGCGCGTTTCGCGTAAGGTAATATAGATGGGAGGAACACAAAAATTATGAGCAACATCAGTGAAAAGAGCAAGAAGTACAACCTGCACTCATGGTCCGCGCAGAAGGCTTTAAAGCCTGCCGTCATAACGAAGGCTCAGGGCATTTTCTTCTGGGACGAAGACGGCAAAAAATATTACGACATGAGCGCCCAGCTCGTCAACTCGAACCTCGGCCACGGCAACAAGGCTCTCATCAAAGCCATCAAGGATCAAGCGGACAGGCTTCCCTTTATCGGACCCGGCTACGCCATAGACGTGAGATCCGACGCAGCCGAGGCCCTCATAGACTTCGCGGGGCCGGCCTTTAGAGGCGGCAAGGTGTTCTTTACGAACGCGGGCGCCGAGGCCAACGAGAACGCGCTGAAGATAGCGAAGCAGTACACGGGCAGGTGGAAATTTCTCTCGATGTACAATTCGTATCACGGTTCATCCTTCGGTGCCTCCGAACTCACGGGCGAGCCGAGACGTTTTGCCGCTGAACCGGGAGTCCCGGGATTCTACCATTTCGACGGCCCCTATCCGTACAGAGCACCGGCCCAGGTCACGTTCAAGGACGAAGCGGATCAGACGAAATATTACCTCGACAGGCTTGAGGAAAGCATCACGCGCGAAGGATCCGACCTCATCGCCGCCGTGTTCGTCGAGACCGTCGTCGGCTCGAACGGCGTCCTTGCGCCGCCGAAGGACTATCTGCCGGGCGTGAAGAAACTGTGCGAAAAATACGGCATATTGCTCGTGTGCGACGAGGTCATGGCCGGCTTCTATCGCACGGGTACGAAGTTCGCGTTCCAGCAGTTCGGCGTCAAGCCCGACATCATCACCTTCGCGAAGGGTTCGACCTGCGGCTATGTCCCGCTCGGCGGCGCCATCGTGAAGAAGGAGATCGCGAAGCACTTCGACGACAACAAGATGTGGAACGGTCTGACGTATTCGGCCCATCCGATGGGCTGCGCGTGCTGTGTTGCGGCTATCGCGGAGTACGAGCGCCTCGATATCGCGAACAATGTCGCGAAGGTCGGCAAGGTTCTCTCAGACGAACTCGACAAGATTGAGGAGAAACATCGTTGCGTCGGTGAGGCGAGGCGCATAGGGCTTTTCGCCCAGGTGGAACTCGTGAAGGACAGGGCCACGAAGGAACCGTTGTCCGTACCGGACGCGGCTAAGGTCGTCGGCCTGCTGAAGTCGAAGGGCTTCGCGACCTACAACAACCTGAATGGCATCATGATTGCGCCGCCCCTCATCATCACGGCGAAGGAGCTGCGCGAAGGCCTGGCCATACTCGACGAGGTTCTGAGCGAAGTTGACGCATGGTGACGTAGGTTCCTGGCCCGCAGCTGTACCGCCAAGGCGTCGGTGACGCAGAGTGGAGGGTTGAGCAGTAACTGAGTAGTTTTGATTGTATCCTTAGAGCAGTAACGAGGGGTAAACGTCTGTACAAAAATATTTGAACAGACGTTTACTTTTTGTTTACGTTGTGATATCATTATCCGTAATAAAGGTGTGGGGCATTACGCCCGCCACTCGCCGAAGTTATTCAGGAGGCGCCGCATGGATGAATTAAAACCGAGAGAAAAACAGATACTTGAGTTCATGAAGAAACAGATCGCGCGTAAAGGCTATCCGCCGACGGTACGCGAGATAAACGCCGCGCTCGGCATCAAGTCCACGTCCACCACGCACAAGGACATAGAGAGACTTGAGAGCAAGGGCTACATCAGGAAGGATCCATCCAAGCCGAGGGCCATCATGATTACGGATGCGTCAGATCCCGTCTTCACCGGCGGGGTCGCCATTGAGCGGCACGACGTCATAGACATACCTCTCGTTGGCCGTATCGCCGCGGGCGAGCCGATCACCTCTGAACAGAATATCGAGGAGTACGTTCCCGTTCCCGCCGCCTACGTGAAGGGTGAGAATTTCATGCTGAAGGTACACGGCGACAGCATGATAGAGGCCGGTATCTTTGATGGCGACATGATCCTCGTCCAGAGGGGGCAGGCGGCCGACAACGGCGACATCGTGGTCGCGATGGTGGACGGCTTCGAAAGCGAAGCGACGGTCAAGACTTTCTACAAGGAAGAGGGTCACATCAGATTGCAGCCACAGAACAGCTCGATGAGTCCCATCATCGTAAACGACGTGACGGTACTCGGTAAGGTCAAGGGCGTGTTCAGATACCTGAACTGAGGGCTGTTGTTCGGTTTGCCTCGCGAAAACCTTTGACAAACCCGCGCCGCGGGTGATATAGTAGCAATGCAACAAGCAGAGGCTATCCGCTTCTCACCTCGTCGGCGTATGCAGGCAGGTACATCGTCAGAGACGCGTATGCGCGGCCGGCGAAATGACAGAGCGGATACCACGTATCCGCTTTTTTAGCGGCAAAAGGAGGTTTAGAAATAGCCAGACAATACCACCCGCGTCACGGCAGAGGCCCGGCGCCCAAGAGCAACCCGATCAATGACGAGATCACCGCGAACGAACTCAGAGTCCTCGACGACAACGGAGAGCAGGCCGGGATAATGTTGCGGGAAACGGCGTTGGGGTTCGCGGACAGCCGCAATCTGGATCTCGTACTCATCTCTCCGAACGCGTCCCCGCCCGTGGCTCGTGTCATGGATTACGGGAAATATCGGTACGAGCAGCAGAAGCGAGAAAAAGAGGCGAAGAAGAAGCAAAAGGTCATTCAGGTCAAGGAGGTAAGGCTTAGCCCCTCCATCGAGGAACACGACCTCTTTGTAAAGGCTTCGCACGCCGCGAAGTTCCTCGACGAGGGTGACAAGGTAAAGGTCAGCCTCAGATTCCGCGGAAGGGAACGTGGCCGTACGCAGAAGGGCTTCGAGGTGATGGAACGCTTTGCGGAAGTCGTGAAGGACAACGGGTCGTCCGAAAAGAGGGCCGCCTTCGAAGGCCGCAACCTGGTGATGATACTTGCGCCGTTGCCCGACAATGTCAAACGGGCCAAGGCGAAACAAACGCCTGAGGCGGAAGATAAAGACAGCTGAAACAAGGAGGACAGTATGGGAAAAAACAAGATGAAAACTCACCGTGGCGCCGCGAAACGCTTTAGGCTGACCGGCTCGGGAAAACTCAAGAGGAACAAGGCGTACAAGAGTCACATCCTGAACAAAAAAACGGCGAAGCGCAAGAGGGGACTCAGGCAGGCCACGATCCTGACATCGGCCGACCTCACGAGGATAAAGCGCTCGCTCGGGAAGTAGACAAAATTATTATAGAAGGAGATTAAAATGGCCAGAGTAAAGAAGGGACTGAACGCCCACAGAAGGCATAAGAAGATATTGAAACTCGCGAAGGGGTTTTATGGGCAAAAGAGCAAAGTGTTCCGCGCCGCGAACCCCGCCGTCATGCGCTCGCTTGCGTCCGCCTATGTCGGCAGGAAGCGGAAGAAGCGCGATTTCCGGCGTCTCTGGATAGCACGCATCAATGCGGGAGCGAGGCTGAACGGTCTTTCTTACAGTCGCCTCATGAACGGCCTGAAAAAATCGGGCGTCGAGATAAACAGGAAAATGCTGTCCGAGATGGCCGTGTCCGATAGCGCGGGTTTTGCGAGTCTTTGCGAAAAAGCGCGGTCGGCCGCCCATGAATGACCGGAAGGGCGTGACGAATTCTGACGGACGGTATGAACAGGAATGAGGTAAGACATGCGTTGTCCATTCTGCGGTGATGAGGATACGAGGGTCATAGACTCGAGGCCCACGGACGAAGGTCAGGCCATAAGGCGTCGCCGGGAATGCGAGTCCTGCGGCAAGCGTTTCACGACTTACGAGAAGGTTGAGGAGATAACGCTCATGGTCGTCAAAAAGGACGGCAGTCGTGAGGTTTTCGACCGCAACAAGATAATGAACGGCATCATCAGGGCCTGCCAGAAGCGCCCTGTCCCGATGGCCGACATCGAGAAGATCGTAAACGAGATCGAACGAGCGCTGAACAATATGATGGAAAAGGAGATGGAGTCCTCTCTCATCGGTGAATACGTCATGGAACACCTGAAGGAATTGGACGATGTCGCTTTCGTCAGGTTCGCCTCAGTCTATCGCCAGTTCACCGACGCGGAGAGTTTCCGCGAGGAGATCGATAAGATACTCGGCAAGGGCGGAAACGGGAAGAAAAAAACGCCGACGAAACCCGGAAAGGGCAAAGCGCAATAATGGCCGTCGGTTCTTTCAGAAGCTGCAAAACCGCGAAACAAAGCTCGCCTGATGATCCTGTACGCATAGCTGTCGATGGCCCGTCAGGCGCGGGCAAGAGTACGG
>JAISZM010000166.1 GCA_031269205.1 Eubacteriales Family XIII. Incertae Sedis bacterium
CACTTCCTTCGCGCGCGCGACGATGGCGTCGTCCGACAGGTTGTTCATGTCGGGTACGGCGTCGTCGTCGTGGAACTGCACGCCGTCCATGCCTATCTCCGCGAACTTCCTTATCTTCTCCTCGAACGGGACTTCGGGCCGTATGCCCGGTCCGAAGGTCTCATGTCCCTCGTGGACATTCCACGGACCCACCGTAAACCTGAATTTTGCCATCTTTCTACCTCCTCATAACGCAACAAAAACTCTCAGCCAATACCATAACGTGTCACTCAATTACACAACAATTTTTTTATGTAATAATTCTCGAGTGTGTTTTATAAGAGATGCCCCTTTTCTCTCACACGCCCCCTTTGGATCGTCTTATCTGCTCCGTGTCTATGTAGTTGTTCACCGTCGCGACGTGGCCGGGAAGCGGGATGAGCTTCTCGTCGATCGCATCGAGTATCCATCTCGCCTGAGGGAAGAACTCCGCGTCGAACTCGAACGGCGGCGTGATCCAGTTCTGCGCGCCGACGACCACGGGCGGCGCGTCAAGATGGTCAAAGGCGAGTTCCGTGATGTTCCGCGCCACATCGCCTATATATGAGCCGCGCGCGCAGGCGTCGCTCGCGAGCACGACCCTCCCTGTCTTGCCGACCGACTCGATGATGTCGGTGTAATCGAGCGGAACGAGGCTGTGCAAATTGATGATCTCCGCTTCGAGTCCATACTTTTCCTTTAGAATGTCGGCGGCTTCGATAGCCTTGTAGAGCGTCGCGCCTATCGTCAGTATCGTCACGTCCGAACCGCTTCTCACCCTGTTCACGGATCCGAACGCTATCTCGTACGGCTCGGCGGGCACGCCGCCCTCGCGGAACATTTCGCCCATGTCGTATATGCGCTGGCTCTCGAAGAACACGACGGGGTCGGTTCCGTTCAGCGCTGTGGTCATGAGACCCTTCGCCTCCCACGGCGTGGCCGGGAAACAGACCTTTAGGCCCGGGATGTGCGTGCAGAGAGCCGTCCAGTCCTGACTGTGCTGTGCGCCGTACTTCGCTCCGACGGAGACGCGCAGCACGACGGGCATCTTCAGTATGCCCGCGCTCATGGCCTGCCACTTCGAGAGCTGGTTGAACACCTCGTCGCCCGCGCGGCCGATAAAGTCGCAGTACATGAGTTCCGTGACGACGCGACCGCCCGAGAGTCCGTAGCCGACGCCCGTGCCGACGATGGCCGCCTCGGATATAGGCGCGTTGAACAATCGCGAATGCGGTAGCACTTCCTTCAATCCGCGGTAGACGGCAAAGGCGCCGCCCCAGTCGCGGACGTCCTCCCCGTACGTGATGAGCGAGCTGTCCTCGTAGAATTTGTCGAGGAGCGGTTCGAATATCGCGTCGCGGATATTGTAGGTCTTCATCTTGCTGACGGTCTTACCGTTTTCGTCAAAAGCGGATCTGTTCTTGCCCGCTATCTGTTTCACCCGCGAACACTCCTCCTTCGGAATCAGCACGTTCGGTTCAGCGACGCCGAACGACGGCACGCTGAGGTTCGAGAACATAGTGCGTTCGATGACGGCGGGATCCGCCCCGAAATCCGCGTACGGGGAGATATTCTCGTCGGCGGCCCACGCGCATATCTTCGTCATGCGCTCTTTCGTCTCCTCCCACATCTCCTCGAAATCGCCGTCCGGCGCAACGCCCGCGTCCGCGAGTTCCTTCCGGAACACGGTGATCGGATCGACGGCGATCCACGCCTCTATCTCGTCTTTGCCTCGATACGCGTTCTGATCTGAGGTGGAGTGGCCCGACAGCCGATACGTCAGGACGTCGAGAAATACGGGACCCTTGCCCTGCTGAATGAGTTCCTTCTTGCGGCGATAGGCGTCGATGAGCGCGAGCGGATCGTGTCCCCATATCCTCTCGGCATACATCTCCGTGGGGGAGACGCCCGCGCCGACGCGCGCGAGAAAGTCGTAGGCCATCGTTTCGCCCCTGGTCTGACCGCCCATGCCGTAGCCGTTGTTGAATATGTTGAATACTATCGGCAGACCGCCCTTCTTGCCTTCTTCCCACAGCGTGTCGAATTGCCCCATCGCGGAAAAGTTCAACGACTCCAACACGGGGCCGCATCCGAGCGATCCGTCGCCGATATTGCAGACGACGAGGCCATCCTTGCCGTTGCACTTCTTGTAGAGAGCCGCGCCCGTGGCTATCGTGGACGAACCACCCACGATGGCGTTGTTCGGGTAGACGCCAAAGGGCAGGAAGAACGCGTGCATACTGCCGCCCATGCCCATGTGGAAACCCGCGCGTCGCGCGAATATCTCGGCGAGCGCCCCATACAGCACGAAGTGCGTCGCGAGGTCTTTTACGTCCTTCGGCGAAAAGAGCTTTTCTATCGTGCGCAGTATGAGTCCCTGCTGAAACCCCGCCATGATCTTCATGAGTTCGTTTTCGGAGAGCTTGTCTATGGCTGAAAGCGACTTGGCGAGTATCTCGCTGTGACTTCGGTGACTGCCGAAGATGATGTCGTTCGTGTCGAGCAGATATGCCTGACCGACGGCCGCGGCCTCCTGCCCGAGCGACAGATGAGCCGGCCCCGGGTACGTTATGTCGATCCCGTTGTAAGTACCCTGCGTCTTGATGCGATTCAGCATACTCTCAAATTCGCGCAATATCGTCATATCACGATAGATGCGTGTGAGGGCTTTGTCGCCTAAGACCGTGCGCTCACTGCGCGCATTGCCGCGATAGCGGTTTACGGGGATGTCCTCAAAGGTGATGAACCCCGGTCTCTTGAGTTCCTGCGGATCAATGAATAGCGTATCGGGCATTACCTTATTACCTCTCTCTATCAGTGTTTCATCGAGCAAAATTCATCAAACGAACAATGTTTCGCGCACTATCTCGCCTACGGTCGGATGGGGGAAGACGACGCGCTTCGCCTGCTCCGCCGGAACGCCGAGTCCCGTAAGAATGCTCGCCGAGAGTATGATCTCCGACGCGTAGCCGCCGATGAGGCTGACGCCGACGACGCGACCCGTTCCCTCGTCGATCAGCGTCTTGCATATCCCGTCGCCCCTCTCGTTCTCACTGACGTAGCGACCCGAATAGGTCAGGGGAAGTTTTTTCACGACGACGCGTAGACCCTTCGCGGCCGCGCTTTCCTCCGTATCCCCGACAAAGGCGGCTTCGGGCTGCGTATAGATGACGGAAGGAATCGCGTCGTACCTCATCTCGTCAGGTTTTCCGAGAATGTGATTTACCGCTACCTCGGCCTCCCGGTACGCCGTATGCGCGAGCATGAACTTGCCGTTGATGTCGCCCGCGGCGTAGACGCCGGAAATGTTTGTCTGCATATGCTTTCCCGTGACGACGGCGCCGTTTTCGACGAGGACGTTTATCTTCTCAAGCCCCATATCCTCTGGCGCGGGCCTCCTTCCGATGGACATAAGCACGGCGTCACCCTCGACGGTTACGGCTTCCCCTCCCGTCTCGGCCTTCACCCCGCCTCTCGTGACCTCCGTGACCTTCGTCCCCAGCAGGAACATCACGCCCTTGGCCTCGAGATTCTTCTTCAATATCCGCGCTATCTCCGCGTCGAACGGACCGGCTATCTTGTCGAGCATTTCGATGACGGTCACCTTCGAACCCGCAACGGCGAAGTAATCCGCCATCTCGAGTCCGATTACCCCGCCTCCCACTATCACAAGGCTGTCCGGAATGTGATCTATGTCGAGTATCTCGCGGCTCGTGTAGACGTAGCCCGCGTCCAGGCCGTCCGCGACTCCGGGAATCGGCGGAATGATCGGCTTCGAACCCGCCGCGATGATGAGTTTCGGCGCGACGGCCTCGGTCTCGCCGCCTTTCACGAGAAATCCTTCGCCCGTCTTGCCGCCGATTTTCGCCGCTTCTTTTACGACGGTCACGCCCTTTTCCCTCATCTTGAACCCGACGCCGCCGACGAGCGTCTCCACCACCTTCGCCTTGCGCCTCAGCACAGCGGCGTGATCGAGGCTTATGCCTGACGCCACGACGCCGTACCTCTCCCCATGCAGGGCGTGGGCGTATATCTTCGCGGAGTTCAGGAAGGTCTTCGTCGGTATGCAGCCCTCGTTCAGGCACACGCCGCCGAGCGCCCTTTTCTCGAAAAGCGCGACCGAAAGCCCCGCCTCTCCAGCGCGCTCCGCGGCGAGGTATCCCGCCGGTCCGCCACCTATGACTATCAGATCGTATGTATAGGTCATGTCGTCGTCTCCGCTGTCCTTTCCTTGGTCCGTCCCCTGTGCGGTCGTCTTTGCAACCATGTCGTGTAATTTTGTGGCTGTCCTCTTTTGCGTCCGGACGCGTCCCCGCGCCCTCCTGTCCTGTTCCGTGCGTCAGATGTCGAGCAACAAGCTGAACTGAGACAGCTTGTCGCAGACCGCCTGCGCGAACCTTGACGCGGGCGCGCCGTCGACGGCCCGGTGATCGTAGGTAAGCGACATGCCTATCGATGGATACGCCTCTATTCCTTTGTCGGTCGTCCTCACCTTCATCGTCACGCCGCACACGCCGAAGATGCCGACCTGCGGCGGGTTCAGTATAGGCGTGAACATCTCGACGCCCGTCGGCCCGAGATTGGATACGGTGAACGTGCCGCCCTGCAGCAGATCGGGGTCTATGCTCCCAAGCCGAGCCGCAGCCGCGAGCTGCTTCACCTCCACGCTCAGTTCAATGAGACTTTTCCTGTCCGCGCCGAACACGGTCGGAACCATGAGGCCGCGCGGCGTATCGACCGCGACGCCGAGGTTCACATGCTCAAACCGCCTCAAGGTATTCCCCCCGACGAGGTGTGCGTTCATATCGGGATGCTCGGGGAGGACGCGAGAAACGGCAAACAGTATCATATCGCCTATCGACACGCCCGCTATCGCGGGGTTGTAATTGGATTTGAACGCTTTTCGCGCGGTTTGCGCCTCCGTCGCGTCGAAGGAGTGGTGATGCGTGAGCTGCGCTGTGTTCTGCAGCGAGGCGTGCATGGAAGTGGCTATGAGCTTCCTTATCTTCGGAAATCTCTCGTCCTCGTACGGCCCCGCCGCGGGCAAGGGCAGGCTCTCCTTTACGGAGTCGTCAGATTCGGACGGCGGTACCGCCTTTTCGGCGCTTTCTGACGGAGCGCTCTCCTCCACCGTCCCGGCGTCCGCGATCACGTCGCTCGAAACCGACGCGACCCCGTTGGCAAAGGCCAACACGTCACGCTCTATGACACGGCCGCCCGGTCCGCTCGCGGGAATCTCTCCCGTATACAGCCCGAGACGCTCAGCCGCGTGCCTCGCCCTCGGCGAAACGCTTGCCGCGTCGCCCCGCGGAGCGGCAGGCGCGTCAGGAGCGGACGACTCGGAGCGCACCGGAGCGTCCAGGGGCGCGATCCCGCTCTCCGTCTCCGGCATCGGCGCGTTCACCGTCGCCTCTGCGACGGGCGCCGCACCCGACTCGGCCCTGATAGCCGCTACGTCCTCGCCTTCCCTTCCGATCGCGCAGACGGGTTTCAGCACCTCAACCTCGTCGCCATCGCGATAAAAGATGTCAAGGACGACGCCGTCGGCCGTGGATTCGCACTCGAACGCCGCCTTGTCAGTCTCATAATCGAACAGCACGTCGCCCACAGCGACCGCATCGCCGACACTCTTTTTCCACGTGCCGATAACGCAACTTTCGACGGATATACCCGACTTGGGCATAAGTACGGCCTCAGCCATAGTCGCCTTCCTCCTTCGCCTTCTTAAGCGAGCATCACCTGGCCGCCCGTCACGGGTACGGCCTGACCTGTTTCATATTCCTGCTCCACAACGTATACAGCCGCGCGAACCACATCCTCTATGCGGCAGCCGCGGCCGAGCGGCACGAGGGATTCGTAGTGCTTCCTGACGTCCTCGACCGTCTTCGCGCCCTTGACCTTCCCCGCATCGAGGTATTGCCGGAACAGCCCCTTCTCGGGGTCGCTCCACAACGGTCCGTCGAGCAGATTGCCCGGGCAGATCGCGTTGACCTTGATCCCGTATTCCGCGAGTTCGAGCGCGAAACTCTGCGTCAGCCCCACGCCGCCGAACTTTCCGCCCGCGTACGCGAAGTTCGCCTTGCTGCCGACGAGTCCGCTCTTGCTGTTTATCTGTACGATGTCGTAGATTCCCGTTGCGCCCGAGACCCTCTGCCGCTTCATGACCCGCGCCGCGTACTTCGCGCAGAGAAAAAAGCCCGTGTAGTTCACGGACGTGACAAACTCAAAATCCTTTTTTTCGAAGTCTTCGACGCCGCCGGCCTTCAGCACGCCCGCGCATGATATCATGACGTCAAGGCCGCCGTATTCGTCCACCGCGCGATCCACCATCGCCTCGACCGAAGCCTCGTCCGTGACGTCGACGGCGACCCCCACCGCGGACGCGCCGTAGGTCTCGCGCAAGACCCGCGCGACTTCGGCCGCTCCAGCTTCGTTCACATCCGCGCATACGAGACGCGCGCCACGCGAAGCGAAACCGTGCGCCAGTCCTTCTCCGAATCCGCTCGCCGCTCCTGTTACGACTACTGTTCTGTCCTTCAACAATTCCTCCTGCCTCTAGCCCCTCACCAACCTAGCCTTCCCCAATCTTGCGCGCTCATAATCGATATGTTAGAATATTATCACAAATGAAAAATAAATCAATGCTCGGCGTGAAACTTGCACAATAAGCGGGCAATTTGTTCATTACGGACAACATTTGTTCATTACCGGACAAACCGCACGGACAAAACAAAAGGCGAAAGTCGCCGACCGGCTGGAAGATTCCTCGATAAACCCCAGCGGCGACGCACGAGATTTCTTGGAAAGGAGCGGACGCGTGAACAGCTCAAGCCGCAAGGAGACGATACTCAACGTGCTGCGAAATTACAGCAATTTTGTCACGGTCAATCAACTCAGCGAGCGAATGTTCGTGAGCGGAGCCACGATCAGGCGCGACCTGCGCGACCTCTCCGACAGCGGACTCGTGCGCAGAACGCGGGGCGGCGCCGTGCTGACGGAGAGCATATCGACCGAGCCGCCGATGATACTGCGCGAAACGCGCAACGAGATGCAGAAGCAGATCATCGCTACGATAGCGAAGAACCATATCACGGAGGGGATGACCGTCTTTATGGACTCGTCGACGACCGTGTTCACGCTCGCGCGCAACCTCGGTCACTTCGGGGACTTGCGCGTCATCACAAACAACCTCAAGATCATTTGGCTGCTCGCGGGCAGGAAGGGTATCGACATCATCTGCGTCGGCGGAGCGCTGCGCGAAAGTTCCTTGTCTTTCTTCGGGGAGAACGCCCTGCGCTACGCGGGCGAGATGAACGCTGACGCGGCCTTTCTGTCGTGCCAAGGCTTCACGGTAGCTGGCGGGGCGAGCGACGCGCGCGAGGAGGAATCGTATCTGAAAAGGGCCTATATAGAAAACAGCCGGAGCAGTTACCTGCTGTTCGATACATCGAAGATGGACAAGGAGTATCTGTTCCGCACGGCGCCCGCCCCTGTGTACACCAGGATAATCACGGAGAGCAACGAGGTGAACGACTATATAGCGGCCGCCGTGGCGCGATGAGACGCGGGCTTGCGGTCAGTCTTCGTCGGCCTTTCGCTCTTTTCGCCTGTTATACAGCCAGCCGAAGAGCAGACCACCGGCCGTGACGGCCACAATGACGAGCCATTTGGCGGCCGTGTGCGCTTGAAACCATTCTTCGAGCAGAGGCTCGCCCGTTATCATCGTTCCGGCAGTGTAGAGTATGACGGCCGCGCCGATGTAGACGATGAAGCCGAAGCGGTTCATGAGCTTCACGACGAGCGTGCTGCCGAACACCATGATGGGTACGCTGATACAGAGTCCGATAATGACCATTATCGTGTGGCCGTGGGCGGCGCCCGCTACCGCGAGGATGTTGTCTATTCCCATGATCGCGTCAGCCGCGATGACCGTAGTCACGGCCTTGAACAGAGAGTTGGCGGCCTTTACATCTCCGGAGGCATCCTCCTTTATCATGAGCTTGCAACCGATGTATACGAGAGCCACTCCCCCTATGAGCATTACGAGGCTGATCTTCATGAGCATGACGAAGGCGACGGTCGCGACGGCTCGCACGACGACGGCCCCGACCGTGCCGAGTACGATTCCCCGCAGGCGCACTTTCTCGGGCAGATTGCGACAGGCCATGCCGATGACGATGGCGTTGTCGCCGGCAAGCACGAGATCAATCATGATAATGCTCATAAGCTGCGCGAAGAAATCCGATACTGACAAGCCCATTATTCCCATAGAGCTAATTATACACCATCTGTCGATTGCACAATATATACGTCAGAGGTGAAGCACGAAAGGTATAGTTTCTATCAAAAGAGGCGTTGCCGCTATTGTGAATATACTTCCCCGAGAAAGCGTTGCCCGCGACGCCCATTGAAAGCGAT
>JAISZM010000059.1 GCA_031269205.1 Eubacteriales Family XIII. Incertae Sedis bacterium
AAGCCGTGCTCGGCCATGACCGAAGCCACGTGCGCGTGGTGATGCTGCACGGGCAGGAGTTCGACGCCATCGTATCCCTTCGCTCTGTCGGTCGTTCTGTACAGCGGATGCAGATCATACGCTACCACTCCCGGCTCTATGCCGAAGAAACTCCGCATATCTTTCAGGTTTTCTTCGTACACTTTTTCGGTTTCGATGTTGTTCATGTCTCCTATGTGCTGGCTCAGGTAGACGAAACTGCCCTTCGTCAGAGCGAAGGCGTTTTTCAGGTCCGCGCCCGCCGCTAATATCTGATCGTCCTTCGACAGCCGGTCCGTGCCGCGCACATAGATCGGCACGGGCGTCCAGCCCTTCGCGCGGCGTATGATCTGCGGGGTTCCGTCTATCACGCGCGTCACGGAGTCGTCGAGCCTCCGAGCTATACGCCTCTCGTTGTACAGCACGCCGGCTACGCGTTCGTCGCGTTCGGCCGCGGAGAACATCTCGCCGTCGTCGCAGATGATCGGCAGATCCGAAATGTTAGCGCTCGTCATGATGAGCGGGCCGAGCGCTTCAACCAGAAGATACTGCAACGCCATGGACGGCAGAAAGGCGCCGACGAATCTGCTCGTAGACATAGCCCCCTCCGCAAAGGGGACGAAAGGGGACGGTACGATTTTGTCACGAGGGGCGAAGGTTGTGTCCGATCCCCTTTTGTTCAACAGGGGGATGTCCCACGGCGACATCGAACACGCCGTGCGAACGCCAGCGCGTTTCGCGAGTTTGTCGAACGGATCGTCCGAATAGCATGAGGGGGGTTCACGCCGTTGTTCCAAGAGAACTATCGGGCGTTTGGGCGAGGTCAACAAGGTCTCCTCCACCGCGTTCACCTCGCAGTATTCGCGCACCTGCTCGATCGAAGCGAACATCACGGCGAACGGTTTGTGTTCGCGCACTTTGACGTCACGGAGGTTTCGTATCGCCGCTTCGTCGCACGGATCGCACGCGAGGTAATACCCGCCGACGCCCTTCAGCGCTATGACGTCTCCCTTCGCGATCGCGTCTATCGCGGCGGATATATCCGCGTCGGAACACAAAAAAGCGCGTCCTTGTTTCCCGGTAGCTACGTCCGCGTCGGGGTTTGACGCGCGCTGTGGAGTCCGGGCTTTGCCCGGACTCCACAGCGCGCGGGGTCCGCAATCGTGGCACGATACCGTCTGCGCGTGATAGCGACGGCTTGCCGGGTCAACGTATTCCCCTTCGCAAAACGCGCACATCGGAAAGTCCTCCATCGTCGTCGTACCTCTGTCGTAGGGCAGGCGCTCCAGTATCGTGTAGCGCGGGCCGCAGTTCGTACAGCTGATAAACGGATGCAGGTAACGCGGGTCAGAGGGATCGCGGAACTCCGCGAGGCATTCGTCGCATACCGCGATATCCGCGGGCACGGTCGCTATCTCATCCTCGGCGGCCGCGCTCGAAACTATGCGAAAGTCGTCGAAGCGCACCGCGTCCACTATCTCGCGATCTATGCGTATGATGTCCGCCATGCGCGGCTTGCCGGCGCGTACGGCCTCGATAAAAGTGTCGATGCGTTCGGGTTCATCCGTCACGATGAGCTGCACGAACGCGCCCATGTTTCGCACCTGACCTTTCATGCGATGCTTAGCCGCGATTCTAGAAAGCGTCGGTCTGAAGCCGACGCCCTGTACAATGCCAAAGAAGGTTACGACCTCGGTAATCATCCTGTACCGCGTGGACCTTGACGCGATCCGCCCCTTCTCCTCGGAGCGCTTTTGTTCCCTCTGCCTTGCTTGCCTGAACTGTTTCTTCCGGCCCTATTCGCGACGACGGTCTCCTTACTTCGCGCGGGCGTCTCGACTTCGGACGGAGCGTCGGCGCTCATCGCGCTCTTATCCGCGGACTTCTCTTCGGCTGGCGTCATGTCGTCGGAACCGGCGGAGACGGGGGACTCCACAACGCGGCGGTAGTTCTCGTAATCTTCGGCGACATACACCTCATGCTCCTTCAACTCCTCTATGTCAGGAATGATCCGCTCGTTCAGATAAACCGACGGCGCGGGCGGCTCATAGATCTCTTCCTCTTCCTCGTCCTCTTCCTCCTCATACTCGGCTTTGAGCGCGAGGCTCTCGAGCCGATCCCAGCGTTCCTCGCGCTTTATCGTGCAGTAGGTCATGAGCACGGAGAGCACGAAGAAGTAGGAAACGACATCCAGCGCGAAAGCGACGAGGTAGATGTAAAACTCGACCTCGCCGAAGTTCCCGTCGAGGATCGTCATGGTGTGGTTGTAGACGATGAAAACGGCCGAGCAGAGATAGGACAGGATGGCGACGACGGCGGCCACCCAACCGAAAGCCTGCGCGACGCGAAAGGCGGGCAGCGCTATGACCAGGATGAGATAGAACGCCGTGATGGCGGCGATGGCGGCGTACGGAACAAAAATTGCGTATTCCAGCGATTCATAGATGTCCTTGAACTTTTCCTGGATGGGGGATATCTTCTCGTATTCCGTATAGAGGGAGAACAGATAGATGAACAGAGGGATCAACAGAATCAACCGATACCAGAAGTTCGTGCGCCGAGGCGATGTTATGAATGCGAGCAGCGCAATCGAGCCGAACAGCGCGATGTAGACGAATACTCCCTGAGTGGAATCGCCGGCCTCGGGAACGCCCTGTACCGTGAGTACCACGCCGGACAAGTCGGCCTGCAGCGCGTTCCAGTAATACCCCAGCGGTTGGCTTATGGCAATGTGAACCGCCGCGAGCGCTATCATCGCGAGCGCGGAGCTCTTTATTTTTCTAAAACAATAATCGTCTGTCATCCCTTTGACTACTCGATTTTGAGGCTGTTTTTCGGGCATCCCTCCAAACAGAGTCCGCACCTCGTACACTTATCGTCGTCCACCTCCCATTTTTTCTCCTTGCGAACCACCGTAATCGCCTCCTGCGGGCATTTCTTCGCGCATATTCCGCAGAACACGCAGGTGTCGTCGCACTGCAAGCTGCCCTCGTTCGCCGCGGCGCCCTGCTCTTCGGGCTTCTCAAACGTATCCACGATCTTGTAAGCGGCGGGCGTCGTGTACGTCGCCTCGTTCAGGAGGCATGTCTTCGGACAGACTTCGACGCAACAGCTGCACTGTATGCACTGCATACGCTTGATCGACCACGTCTTCGCGTCGCGGGAGACGGTGATCGCGTCCGTCGGGCACTTCTTGCCGCAGATACCGCAGAGAATGCACGCCTCCATATCGACAGAGATATGCCCCCTCGTCCGCTCCGTCCACTCGCGCGGTATGACCGGGTACATGAGCGTAGCCGGCTTACCGCCGAGACTGCGCATGATCATCTTTCCTATTTTCAATCCAGGCATACCCCTCACCTACCTCTCTGTACAACTGATGCACGGGTCTATCGTCAGCACCAACACCGGCACGTCCGCGAGGTCGCAGCCCTGAAGCATCTTCACGAGCGCGGGGATGTTCGCGTTCGTGGGCGTACGCACCCTGATGCGCTCGAGGAACTTGCTGCCGTTCCCCTTGCTGTAATAATAAGCCTCGCCTCGCGGCTGCTCCATGCGGCCGACGAATTCACCCTGCGGATTGCCCTTCACCTTCACATCGATAGCGCCGTCGGGCATCCTGGCCGCCGCACGCGCGATGAGGTCGATCGACTGAAAGATTTCCCTGACCCTGACCCTGCAACGCGCCATGCTGTCGCCGCCTTCTTCGACGCAGGGTTCGAAACCGAGTTCCGCGTAGGCGCCGTGCCCGTCGAGCCTGACGTCCGCCCCCACGCCCGAAGCCCTCGCCACGGGGCCGACCGCGCAGAGTTCCCGCGCATCGTCCTCGGACAGTACGCCGACGCCCTCGAGCCTGTTCTTGACGGACAGGTCCTCGAGAAACACCTCCGTCAGTTCCTCGAGTTCGGGTATCATGCCGTTCAGGGTCTCCGCTATCTCCGCGAGCTTTTCGTCCGTGACATCCTTGCGGATGCCGCCGACCTTGCAGACGGAAAATATGACGCGCCCGCCCGTCGTTTCCTCGAAGATATCGAGCACGGTCTCGCGCAATCTCCAACTGTGCATGAAAAGGCTCTCGAAGCCGAAAGCGTCCGCGAGAAGGCCAAGCCAAAGCAGATGGCTGTGTATACGGCCGAGTTCGTGCCATATCGTGCGTAGGTACTCGGCGCGCGGCGGCACGGCGACGCCGAGGTTGCCCTCGATGGTCTTGCAGTAGCCCCAGCCGTGGCCGAAGCTGCAGATGCCGCAGATGCGCTCTATGACGTAGACCATCTCGGGCCACTCGTTTTTCTCGACGAGCTTTTCGAGCCCGCGATGGATGAATCCGATGGACGGTATCGCCTCAACGACCGTTTCGTCCTCTATGACGAGATCGAGATGTATGGGTTCGGGCAGTACGGGGTGTTGGGGCCCGAAGGGTATGACCGTTCGTTTCGCCATTACGCCTCGCCTCCTTTCTTTTCGTCCGCGCCGTCGGTGTCGACGGAAGTCTCGTCGGCCGCGCCGACGGTGTCGGCGTCGTCGGCGGAAGCCGCGGCGGCCGCGCCGTCGTCCACGTCGCCGTCGTCCGCCGCGCTCACCGCCGCGGGATTCCACGGCGTGGGCATGGCCGTCTTGAAGAAGTGTCCGCCATAATCCAGCGCGAGATTTTTGAATGTGACGCCGAAGAGGTCGTGCATCTCGTTCTCGTAGATGAAGGCCGGCCAATATATCCCCGATATACTCTGTATCTCGGGCCTCTTTTCGTCGAGGCTGACCTTCAGATTCTTCAGTATCTCGTCCTTCTCGAACGAATACAGGAGTTCGACCCCGCCTTCCGTCTTTGTCGCGCAGGCCTGTCCGAGGCGATAGCCCGCCGTTTTGACGTCGGCGACCGACGCGAGCAGATCGGATGCCTCTATGGCCCGAATGTCCTGTATCAGATCCTTCCTTTCACTCGTCTCACTCATCGTTCCCCTCCTTATCCTTGCCGGAAGCGTTATCGTCGTCGGGGGCGGCGGCCTTCTCGTCCGAAGAAACGACCTCAGCCTTCTCGGCCTTCTCGTTCGAAGAAACGACCTCAGCTTTCTCGGCTTTCACGTCCTCGTCGTCGGGGGCGGCGCCGAAATATTTCACCTCGACGTCGTCGCCCGGCAGGATCGGTTCCTCGGGTGGCTCGGGTGGCGCACCGTCGGGAAGGTCGAATGCGTCGGGATCCGCGACGTCGCCGATAGCTGCCGCGGCCTCATGCGAATGCTTCTCCCTGACCTTCTTCTTCTCGTCGAGCGCGCCGAGGGCCTTGACGACGCCGTCGATGATGGCCTCGGGCCTCGCGGCGCAGCCCGGCACGTAGACGTCGACGGGGATGACCGTATCGACGCCCCCCATGATATTGTAACAATCCTTGAACACGCCGCCCGAAGTCGCGCAGATGCCTATGGCAGCCACAACCTTGGGTTCGGGCATCTGCTCGTATATCTGCTTGACGACGCTGATGTTCTGTTCGTTGATGGAGCCTGTGATGAGAAATATATCGGCGTGCTTAGGGTTGCCCGTATTGATGATGCCGAAGCGCTCGACATCGTACATCGGAGTGAGGCACGCGAGCACCTCTATGTCGCAACCGTTGCAGCTCGATCCGTCGTAATGTATGATCCAAGGACTCTTTGTTATGTAAGACATATTCGGCGCCTCCTTTACATCATGCCCTTGAGGTAATACAGCAGTATGAGATTGACGGCGCCGAAGGTGATCGTCACAAGCCAACTCGATTTGAGCGCAAACTGCCATTTCATCCTCGCGAAAGCGTTATCGATGAATATTTCGAGGAAGTAGGCGGCAAGCGCGACGACCACCCCTATGACGGCCATGTACCACGTCCCGTTCTGGAAGAACAGGAAGATGAAGCCGAGCAGGAACACGTTCTCGTACCAATGCGCGATCTCTATGAGCGCGAGCGTCTTCCCCGAGAATTCCGTAGTCACCCCCTTGACGAGTTCCTGGTGCGCGTGGTGCGACAGCGACAGGTCGAAGGGCGACTTGCGGAATTTCATCGTGAGGATGAAAAGATAACCGATAAATATGCCTATGAGGTACAGGAGCGGTATGCCCCCGCTCGTGAGTCCCGCGCCCGTGATGATCTCACCGATGCGGAAACTGCCCGTCGTCATGTAGAGGCCGACCGCCGTCAACAGCACCATAGGCTCGTAGGCCATCATCTGCAGCAGCTCGCGCTCCGCTCCTATCTGGGAGTAAGGCGAGTTCGACGAGTAGGCGCCTATCACGAGGAAGAGGTTGGCCGTCGTCAGCGTGAAGATGACGAGCAGTAGGTTCTCCCCGAAGAAGAACAGGCCGCCCGTAACGACGATAAAGATGAGAAAACACATCACGTAGAAGTCCTGGCCGCTGTTCACGGTCACGGGTTCCTTCTCCATGAGTTTTCGCACGTCGTAGAAAGGCTGGAGTATCGGCGGGCCGTATCTGCCCTGCATACGAGCGGTGATCCTCCTGTCCGCGCCCGAAAGCAACATCCCGACGAACGGGCCGGCTATGAGGTAACAGACGAGACCGATCACGGCGTAAATGCTGACTGTCATCAGAACGTACCTCCTCCCTGAATATACCTGAATACCGATACCGCCAAAGCGCCGGCGAACGAGAACGTCACGGCGAAGATGGCGCAGGTCGTCACGAGTCCGACGCGGTTCATGAGTTTCTCACCGAACACGCCCTCCATGTACCAGTTGCGCAGACTCACGGGGACGTCCTTCTCCATCGCGCCGACGAAGGTCAGATTGTCGCCCTCGTTCGCGCCTCCCATGTAGAGCGGGACGACCCGCTTGCGCGTGCGCCCGTAGAAGAGCAGCGGCAGCACGAGGATGACGGCGGCGAGCACGACCATGATTATCATGTTGTCGCTCGACAGCGCCGCGGCCGAGGCGTCCGAAAGTCCGCTGAAGAAGTGGGTGACGAACGGAACTATAACCCTGCTGGAGAACAGCGGGAAGGAGAGTGAGATAACGATAACAAGCGCTATGTGTCCTGTCAGCACGAACCACTCCTCACCATGAACCTTGTCCTGAATGTTCTGTCTGTTCGCCACTATTGCCGTGAGCTTTCCGAGCCACTTGCCCCAGTAGAACACGGTGACGGCCGAGCCGAACACGATCATGAGTACGACCCATATACCGCCCGCGTCGACGAAGGACTGCAGGGCGGCCCACTTGGAGATGAGCATACCGAACGGAGCGAGGAACATCGCGGCTATGCCTATTATCATATAGACGGCGAGCCTCGGCATCTTGCCGAACAGCCCGTCCATGTCCTCGATGTCGCGGCTGCCGATGTTATGCTCGGCCGTACCGACGCTGAGGAAGAGCAAGGACTTCGTGACCGCGTGGAAGATGATGAGCATGATAGCTGCCCAGACGCCCTCGGGCGTCCCTATGCCCGCGCACGCGACGATGAGACCGAGGTTGGCCACCGTCGAATAGGCGAGGACGCGCTTCGCGTTGCTCTGCGAGACGGCGGCGAAGGACGCGAGCAGGAAGGTCAGTCCGCCGACCATCATGACCATGAAGCCGGGTCCGCCGAGATCCACAAGGCTCTGCACGCCGAGCAGCGGGGAGAGCTTCACGATGAGGAAGACGCCCGCCTTGACCATCGTCGATGAGTGCAGCAGGGCCGAGGTCGGCGTCGGCGCGACCATAGCGCCGAGCAGCCAACTGTTGAACGGCATCTGCGCGGCTTTTGTGAGACCCGCGAAGCAGAGCAGCATGACGACCACGTTGACGATGTAGTCCGGTTGCCCGAGCGCTTTGGCCGAAGCGCCAATCTGCAACAGTTGATCCAACTCGAGCGTCCCATACGTGCCGCCTAGCATGATGATGGCGAGGACGAAGGCGAGTCCGCCGAGCAGATTCATGACGAGTGCCCTGAACGAATTCCTCACGGCCTCGTCCGTCTTCGTGTACCCGATGAGGAAGAAGGAACAGAGCGTCGTGATCTCCCAGAAGAAGTACATATAGACGAGATTGTTCGCGAGCACGATGCCGAACATCGCGGACAGGAACAGGAACATGAGGAAGAAGAACCACGGACGCCTGTCCGGCTCATTCGCGTGATGATGCTGAAAGTCCTTCATGTAGCCGACGGCGTAGACGCAGATAAGTGTACCTATGATGCCTATGATGAGAACCATTATCAACGAGAAGTGGTCGATGTTGATGTTGTTTTTGACCTCGATGTCGTGCCCCTTCGTCAGCTCAAACCAGATGAGCAAGGGGCATTGCACGGCCACGAGGATGCACGCCAACGCTTTTTTGTACTTGATCCCAAGGACGAAGAGGACGACGGCGAGAGCCGCCTCTATCCCCATCATCACGTATCCCGTTATCTCGGACGACTCCATGGCTCCGGACCAAAGCAAATTCGGTCCCACATCCGACCATATACCCTGCCGCACAGCCAACAGAACCGAAAAGACAGCCGTGGCCGCGGCGCCGATGAATACTACGGGACCGCGCGCGGAGTCATGGCGAATAAAAAGGAGCGCCAGAGCGATAACGAGAGGGATCAGGACGAGAAAAATTATCGTTTCCACTATTTCACTTCCCTTTCCGTTTGAAAGCGCCGGTCAACCATATGCTCTTTTTACTACACACGTCATCAACCCTTACTTCCTCTGCCTCAGAAATAAACAACCTGTACTATTATAACGTGCCGGAAGAGTTCAGACAACCACAAGTTGTGGTCATACTAAGCAACAAGGTTGAGATAAAGGAAAAACCGCCTCATAAGAAGCGGTAGTTCCTTATCATTTTCATAGGAGCGACCGCTGGGCGGCCTCTCTTTCTCTATAATACCACCTTCGGCGAAAAAGTCAATACCGTAATCTCCCGCGAACTTTACCGGTAGATCACCTTGATATAGCGGGCATAGACGT
>JAISZM010000018.1 GCA_031269205.1 Eubacteriales Family XIII. Incertae Sedis bacterium
GTATATCGTACCCGTCGACGATCTCCGTGAGTTCAAGGATGTGATGCTTTTTCAGAAACTGTCCCTCGTCGACGAGGACACAGCTTATATGAGAGTCCGGCCTCGGCGCGCCGTCCTCCTTCAACTTTTCGCTCACGAGTTTGAGTAAATTCGTGTCCTCGTATATCGGAATCGCCTCGCGCTCCAGCCCCGCCTTCGACACTATTTTACCGCCCCCGTATCTGTCGTCCACGGACGGCGTGAGGATGAGCGGAAACTTGCCGCGTTCCTCATAGTTGTAGGCGACCTTGATGAGTTCAAGGCTTTTGCCCGCGTTCATAGTGCTGTAACGGTAATATAATTGAGCCAAAGCGTTTTGCCTCCACACCCCGACGAAGTCCCCGATGTCGATACAGGTCAGCGAATTACAGCAGCGCGTCCACCCGGCTCTTCAACGTAGCCTTGTCTATCGCGCCCGTCACGCGATCCTTGATCTCCCCGTCTTTGAAGAAGATCAGGGTCGGTATGCTCATGACCTGATTGGCCTGCGCTATCCCGTTGTTCTCGTCTATATTTATCTTCGCGAAGGCGACTTTGCCTTCATATTCTTCCGCCGCCTCCGCGAAAATAGGAGCCATCATTTTGCACGGACCGCACCAATCAGCGTAGAAATCCACGACCACCGCTCCGCCCGCGACCGCGTCCGCGTAAGTATCGCCTGTCAGTACCTTGACATCGCTCATTTCAACTTCCTTTCGTCATTTCGTCAGTCACCGATATGCTTCTATTAGTATAACATACTATGCGCTTGGGGCGAAAAGACCGAGCGCGCAATATTTAGTTGGCGGAGCAATAACTCTCGTCCCTCGACGGTCTGGTCATGAGGGTGTTGAGCGCTTCGCCCGGCGTTATTTCACCTTTTATCACGCGGTATACGCTCTCCGCTATCGGAAGCTCGACCCCTTTGTCGGCGGCGAGCTTGACGGCCGCCTCTGCCGTAGTTATACCCTCGACGACCATGCCTATCCTCTCTACGGCGGCCTTAGGCGCCATGCCCTCCCCTATCAATATGCCGCAGCGCCGGTTGCGGCTGTGCATACTCGTACACGTGACGATGAGGTCGCCTACGCCGGCAAGCCCGGAGAAGGTCTCCGCGCGCGCGCCCATGCTGACGCCGAGCCTCACCATCTCCGCGATGCCGCGCGTCATGAGCGCGGCCTTCGTGTTGTCGCCGTAGCCCATGCCGTCGGATATGCCCGCGCCGAGGGCGATGATGTTCTTCAGCGCACCGCCGAGTTCAAGCCCGAGCACGTCGGGATTCGTGTACACCCGGAACCTTTCGGTCGTGAAAACCTCCTGTATGTAGCTCGCCGCGTCCGCGTCGTCCGATGCTGCGGCCACCGTCGTCGGCATCCCGAGCGCGACCTCTTCGGCGTGGGACGGACCAGAGAGTACGGCGTAGGTATGTCCGGGCGCGTACTCCTTCGCGATCCGGGAGATGGTCCTCAGCGTCTTCAGATCTATGCCCTTCGCGACGTTGAGTAGTATTGCGCTCTCATTCATATGCCGCGCCGCGGACGTGACGGCCGCGCGGAAATGTTGCGTCGGCACGGCGAACAGCGCGATGTCCGCGCCGCTCACGGCTTCGCGATCCGTCGGCGTCGTCTTCAGCCCCGCCGCCAGCTTGACCCCCGGAAGGTACCTGCTGTTCCTGCCGTTGTCCCTTATGTCGGCTCTCACGTCCTGATCTATATCCCATATGCGCACGTCACGCCCGGCCTCCGCGAGAAGATTCCCGAGAGCGGAACCCCACGAACCCGCGCCGACGACGCCTATTCTAGCGTTTGACATCACTCCGCTCCTTGCCTGGTTTCCCGTCCCTCTGCCTGTCCTTGTTACCGAAGCTCATCTCAGGCTCAGTACCTCCGATCAATCTGACTATATTCTCTCTGTGGCCGACGACGATCAGCACGATGATCGCGAGCATCGGCAGCGTGTCCCTAGGATCCAGGAAGTACGATATCGGCACGCCGCACGCGCATGATATCAGCGTCCCCGCCGAAACGCGCTTCGAGGCCGCGGCCGCGACAAGCACGATCGCGAGAAGTATGAGCGCGAGCCGCGCGTCGAAGGCGAGCATGACGCCGAAGCACGTCGATACGCCCTTGCCGCCGCTGAATCTGTAGACGGCCGGCCAGATGTGTCCGACCACCACGAGCACGCCGCAAAGCATACCGAACGACGTCCCCGCGATATGGGCTACTGCCAGAGTAGGGACGAAGCCTTTCAGGACGTCGATGATGAAGGTCAACACCCCTGCCTTTTTCCCCACCGTGCGCATGACGTTCGTCATTCCCGCGTTGCCCGAGCCTTCACGCTTGACGTCGACGCCGTAAGCCCGGCCGATGATTATCGCGGGGTTGATGTTCCCGATAACATAGCAGCCCGCGGCGACGCCGATAAGCAACGCGGGCGGCAGACCCGTATGCGCGAGCGATTCGATGTGATTCGCGAGTATCGACGTCATAAAGCGTCCTCCCCTTTCTCGCGAAACACAAACCGTATCGGCGTGCCGACGAACCCGTAGACATCCCTTATCCTGTTCTCGATATAGCGCGCGTAGGAAAAATGTATGAGGTCGCGGCTATTGACCTGAAATGAGAACAGCGGCGGCTTTACCCCCACCTGCGTCGCGTAGTATATCTTCAGGCGTTTACCTTTGCCCGACGGCGGCTGCTTCATGAGTATGGCGTCCTGAATGAGGCTGTTCAAACGACCCGTGGAGATGCGCATGGCACGGTTCTCGGCGACGACCTCCGCCAAGTCCAGAACATTACCGAGCCGCTTCCCCGTCGTCACCGAGATGAACGCCTCCGGCGCGTAACTCATGAACGGCAATTCCCCGCGAACCTTCTCGCGGTATTCCTCGAGCGTGCCCGTCTCCTTTTCAATGAGGTCCCATTTGTTTATGACGACGACGACGCCCTTGCCCGATTCGCTCGCGAGTCCCGCTATCTTCTTGTCCTGCTCCGTGACCCCGTCCTGAGCGTCTATCATGAGCAGACAGACGTCGCTGCGCTCTATCGCCGCGATGGATCGCGCGACGCTGTAGCGCTCGATGTTCCCCGTCACCTTCGCGCGCCGCCTGATACCGGCCGTATCGACAAGGACGAATTTGCGCCCCCGGGACTCGAACGGCGTATCGATGGCGTCACGCGTCGTACCCGCTATATCCGAAACGATGAGCCGATTCTCGCCGATGAGCGTGTTGATCAGGGAACTCTTTCCGACGTTCGGCTTGCCTATGACGGCTATGCGTATGGCTCCGTCGTCGTCTTCGCCTTCTCCCTCGACATCCTTCGCCTCGGGGAGACCGCCGGCTATGGCGTCGAGCGCGTCGCCGAGTCCGGTCATGTTCGCCGCCGAGACGGGGATGGGATCGCCGAGTCCGAGTTCGTAAAAATCGTAAACCGCGTCTGACGACTTGCCAGAGTCCTCCTTGTTTACGATGAGTATCACGCGTTTGCGCGTACGCCTGAGTATCTGCGCGACATCCTCGTCCGCAGGCGTGAGACCCTCCTTGCCGTCGACCATGAACACGATCAACGCCGCCATGTCCATCGCGGCCTGCGCCTGCTCGCGCATCAGAGCGGGAATTATCTCATCGGTATCGGGGTCGATGCCGCCCGTGTCGACGAGCGCGAAGCTCCTGCCGTTCCATTCGGTCTCCGCGTACACGCGATCGCGCGTGACGCCCGGCGCGTCGTCGACTATGGAGACGCGGCTTCCGGCGAGCCTGTTGAAAAAGGTGGACTTCCCGACGTTAGGTCGTCCGATTATGGCGACTATAGGCAGACTCATAAAGCCTCTCTTTCAAATATGCTCTCCGCGAAGGACGCGGGATCGAAGGGTTCGAGGTCGTCGGGTTTCTCGCCGACGCCGATGAACTTGACGGGCAGGTCGAACTCGTCGGACACGGTGATGGCGACGCCTCCCTTGGCCGTGCCGTCGAGCTTGGTTATGACGAGTCCCGTGATGTCGGCCACCGTCCCGAATTCCTTCGCCTGGCTGACCGCGTTCTTCCCCGTCGTCGCGTCGAGCACGAGCAGATTCTCCCTCGCCGCTTCCGGATACTCGCGCCCTATGACCTTGCTCATCTTTTCGAGTTCGCTCATGAGGTTGCGCTTGTTCTGCAGACGGCCGGCTGTATCGCATATGAGCACGTCGATATTTCTCGCCTTGGCCGCCTTGATGCTGTCGAAGACGACGGACGAGGGATCTCCGCCCTCCGCTCCGCGTATCACCTCGACGCCCACGCGGTCCGCCCAGACGGACAGTTGGTCGGCCGCCGCCGCGCGGAAGGTATCAGCCGCCGCGAGCAACACGGAACGTCCCTGCGCCTTGTATCTCCGCGCGAGCTTGGCTATCGTCGTGGTTTTGCCGCCGCCGTTCACGCCTATCATGAGCACGATGAGCGGATACGCGTCCGCCATCTTCAGGCGCTCGCCCTTATCGACGAGCGATCTGACGATGAGCGATATCCGCTCCTCGACATCCTCCGGCTCCGAAATGCGCTGTTCGCGCACATCCTCGCGCAACCGCTCTATGATGTGCGTCGACGTATCCATGCCGATGTCGGAAGTTATGAGTATCTCCTCGAGTTCCTCGAGTAGGTCTTCGTCAACCTTGGGCCGCCGCGTGACGGCGTCCGTGATGCGCTGCTGAAGTCTGCCGAAGAAGCCTTTCCTGTTCTCTCCAAACACCATCAGTATATCCTCGTCACGGCGTAACCCTCGCCTTCGAGCGCATCGAGTATCTCTCTGATGTGTTCGGGTCCGTTCGTTTCGACGGTCATCTCAAGGGCGACCTTGTCCGAATACCTATCGACGGCCTTGAACTGGTTGTGCTCAAGTTCGATGACGTTTGCGCCGAGATCCGCGAGCAGCGTCGCGACGGCGACGAGTTGTCCCGGCCTGTCGGGCAGCTCGACGGAAAAGCACATGATACGGCCTCTGCTGATCATGCCCTGGTTGATGATGGAACTCAGCGTCACCGTGTCTATATTGCCTCCGCTCATGACGCACACGATCTTCTTGCCCGGTTTGGCCCTCTTTTTCAGGCCCGCGAGAGGAACCACACCGGCCGTTTCGGCTATGAATTTGTGCTTTTCTATCACGAGCAACACGCTCTCCATGATGTCCTTTTCGGATACGGTCACTATGTCGTCCACGTATTTTTGCGCTATCGCGAACGTCAGGTCGCCGGGCTGCTTCACGGCGACGCCCTCGGCGGCCGTCCTCACCTCGGCGAGGCGGCTCACGCGCCCTTCCTCAAGCGATATCTTCATGGAGCGCGCTCCCTTCGGTATGACGCCGATGATCTTCACCTTCGGATTCAGCGCCTTGGCCGCGAGCGCTATGCCGCCGATGAGTCCGCCGCCGCCTATCGGCACGAGCAGTTCGTCCGCGTCCGGGAGTTCGTCAAATATCTCGAGTGCAATCGTGCCCTGGCCGCAGACCACGGAGTAATCGTCGAACGGATGTATGAACGTGAAATCGTTACGCTCGGCGAGTTCGACCGCCTTGTTGTAGCTCTCGTCGTAGACGTCGCCGTAAAGTATGACGTCGGCCCCGTACGCCTTCGTCGCGTTGACCTTCAGCAGTGGGGTGACGCCGGGCATGACGATGGTGGCGGGGCATTTCATCATGCGCGCGGACATCGCGACGCCCTGCGCGTGATTGCCGGCCGACGACGCGATCACGCCGCGCTCCAGTTCCTTCCTGTCGAGATTCGATATCTTGTTGTAGGCGCCGCGAATCTTGAACGCCCCCGTCACCTGCAGATGCTCGGGCTTGATATACACGCCGCAGCCGTATTCCGCGCTGTAAAAATCGCTGAAAATGAGCGGAGTCGGCCGTATGACCCCCTCGAGAACGGACGCCGCGCGCCGTATCTCCGAGAGGTGATCCTTTTTCATGTAATGGTTTACCTGCTGTTTGTTCATGTATTTTCCTTTTGTCATTGCTCGGGAAACATTTTATCACGGCAGCGGCCGGTTATGCTTGATTTTTTGTAATTCCGTATTATAATGAAGCCATAGAGACAGCCGCTTCGGATTGGCGGCTCGCCCTCTGACTACAAGGGTTGGAATCCGCCTCTACCGGGCGGATTCTGTTTTACGATGAAAGAAGTCAACTTGAATCCTAAATATTATCTCATCGAAACCATGGGCTGTCAGATGAACGAGCGCGACAGCGAAACCCTCGCGGGCATGGCCGAGGAGTTCGGGTATGTGCGAGTTCCCGAACGCGGTGCGACTTCGGGTTCGAAGGCGGGTCGGATTGCCGGCGCGACCGACGCGGCGGCCTCCGCGGAGACGTCCGAGGCGCGGGCTGCCCGGGCGCGCCTCGCAGCGGATATCATCATCGTAAACACGTGCAGCGTGCGGGAGAACGCCGACAACCGTTTTTTCGGCGCGCTCGGCCGCATCAAGAAGGCGAAGGAAAGCGATCCAAACAAGATCGTCGCCGTGTGCGGCTGCATGACGCAACAGCCGCACGTCGTCGAGAGGATACAGCGTAAATTTCCCTGGGTGGACATACTCTTCGGCGCGACGAACATCGAAGACTTCCCGGCCCTGCTCGCGGACGCCGTCGAGAAGAGGGAGCGCCGCGCATACGAGGCCCTGTCTCAGCCGCGGCACAGGACGCTCGTCCGCGTCGGTGCGGACGGGAGCGTCGTCGAGGGCCTTCCGGCTCGTCGCAAGCATCCCTACAAAGCTTTCGTGAACATCACCTACGGCTGCGACAACTTCTGCACCTACTGCATAGTGCCGTACACGCGCGGACGGGAGCGCAGCCGCACGCCCGAGGCGATACTCGATGAGACGCGCGCACTCGCGGCCGACGGAGTCAAGGAGATAACCCTGCTCGGTCAGAACGTGAATTCGTATAGCGGTTCTCATAAAGACGGGGGGAACGGCAGCACCGATTTTCCCACGCTCATACGCTTGCTCGACGACATCCCCGGCATAGAGCGTATACGCTTCATGACTTCGCATCCGAAGGATCTTTCGGACGGGCTTATCGACTGCTATCGAACCGCGGAGCATCTCTGCCCTTCCATTCATCTGCCCGTTCAGTCCGGTGGCACGGAGGTGCTGCGCCGCATGAACCGAGGGTATACGAAGGGGTTTTACCTCTCGCTCATAGACAAACTGCGCGGGGCGCGGCCCGACATCGTCATTACCACGGACTTCATCGTCGGCTTCCCCGGCGAAACGGACGACGACTTTGAGGACACGATGGATGTCGTCGAGCGAGCGCGGTTCGACGCGGCGTTCACGTTCCTGTACTCACCTCGCAAGGGGACGCCCGCGGCGTCTTACGAGGGGCGCGTGCCGGACGACGTGGCGCACGCGCGCTTCGATCGCATGGTAAAACGCCTGAACGAAATAAGTTTGGAGAAAAACCGATCGCTGCTCGGCGGGGTCTACGACGTACTCA
>JAISZM010000054.1 GCA_031269205.1 Eubacteriales Family XIII. Incertae Sedis bacterium
AACAATCCGTTGTTCGCGCCTCCCGTGGACGGCGTGTGCGGCGTGTGCGGAGGCAATCTCATACAGCGCCCCGACGATACCGAGGAAGTGGCGGAAAATCGCATAGACGTGTACAATGAGCAAACGCTTCCGCTCGTCGGTTACTACCGGGACGCGGGCATTCTGACAGAATTCGACGGCATGGACGCGCTGGACGACAAAGTCGCGCTCATGAGTGAACTCATCGAGGCGTGATATGCGCCCATACGGAACGAACGGGATACCGTCCGAATGATATATCTTAAGACGGACGACGAGATCGATATGATGAGGGCAGCCGGCAGTGTCGTCGGAAGCATCTTCTACGATCTGTCCGAAGTTATAAAGCCGGGCGTGTCCACACAGGAAGTCAACGACTTCATCGAATCGAGGATACGCGGCGCGGGCATGGAACCGACCTTCCTCGGGTATAACGGGTTTCCCGCGAGCGCGTGCGTGTCGTTGAACGAGGAGATCGTACACGGCATACCTCAGGCGGATCGACTCATGCAGGAAGGCGACATCGTCGGCGTCGACATAGGCGCGACGTACGCGGGCTGGGTCGCCGACGCCGCGCGCACCTACCCCGTCGGTGAAGTGTCGGAGAAGGCGGCGCGCATCATCGAGGTCTGCAGGAACAGCTTTTTCGCGGGACTCGCGCATTGCAGGGCAGGCTGTCGCCTCGGCGACATCGGCCACGCCATACAGACCGTCGCCGAAGCGGAAGGCTTCTCCGTGGTAAGGGATCTCGTCGGGCACGGCGTCGGCAGACGTATGCACGAGGATCCGCAGGTGAAGAACTACGGGCCAGCCGGCAAGGGCGTGAAGCTGCTCAAAGGAATGGCTCTCGCGATAGAACCGATGATAAACGAAGGAGTGTACGATACGGAAACATTGCAGGACGACTGGACCGTCGTGACTGCGGACGGGGGACTGTCCGCCCACTACGAAAACACGGTCGTCATAACGGATGGTGATCCGGAACTCATCACGCTGGACGAGAGAGAGACCGCGGGAGAATATACTGGGAGAGGCGCATGGCAAAGAAAGACGTCATAGAGGTGATGGGTACGGTTGTAGAGGCCCAGCCGAACGCGATGTTCATCGTGAAGCTCGAGAACGGGCATCAGATACTCGCCCATATATCCGGCAAGATACGCATGAACTTCATCCGTATACTTCCGGGCGACCGCGTGAAAGTGGAACTCTCGCCGTACGACCTGACGAGAGGTCGCATTACTTGGCGCGATAAGTAATTGAATAATAGGTGTAATTATGATATTATAATTATTTGCGCGATTGCGCTTTGAGCGCCGCGCCGGTATGATACGGGAGAACGAATCGAGGAACGAGAATGAAAGTAAGAGCATCGGTAAAACCAATTTGCGAAAAATGCAAGGTCATCAAACGCAAGGGACGAGTGATGGTCATATGCGAAAATCCTAAGCACAAGCAGAGGCAGGGCTGACGCTTGTCTTCGCTCCGTATCGCCGCGCTGTTTGCGATGAGGCGCTCACGTAAGAGAGTACGCTTCGCTTCTGGTTCAGCGCCTTGCGATACGAAACAACTGCGCGTTAGCGGTTGTGCGTAATTATTAGGCAACGTGCGCCGGGAGCGGCAGGTTCTACTGTCGGGAGACACGGAACCGCCCGGGACGCAGGTAAAATAAACAGCAACGCAGGCTCATTGGAGGGATAGTAAGTAATGGCACGTATAGCAGGTGTAGATCTACCGAGGGAAAAGAGGATCGAGATCGGTCTGACGTACATCTTCGGCATTGGCAAGACGACATCGACGGAGATACTCGCGAAGGCGGGGGTCGATCCGGACATTCGCGTCAAAGACCTGTCCGAGGAGGACGCCGGCAAGATACGAAAGATCATCGACTCCGATTACAGCGTGGAAGGCGATCTCAGGAGAGACGTCAGCCTGAACATCAAGCGTCTGATGGAGATCGGCTGCTACCGCGGCATACGACACAGGCGCGGACTTCCGGTCAGGGGCCAAAATACGAAGACGAACGCGCGCACGCGCAAGGGTCCAAAAAAGACCGTAGGACGCAAGAAGAAAAGCGAATAATATCGTGGAGGATTATTGAATATGGCAGCTCCGAAAAAGAATACCGGAAGAAAAAAAAGAAGAGAACGAAAGAATATCGAACGCGGACAGGCGCATATCCAGTCCACGTTCAACAATACGCTCGTGACGCTCACGGATATGGGCGGCAACGCGCTCGCGTGGTCGAGCGCGGGTTCGCTCGGCTTCAAGGGTTCGAGGAAATCCACTCCTTTCGCAGCGCAGATGGCGGCCGAGGCGGCCGCGAAGGGCGCGATGGAACACGGTTTGAAGCACATCGAGGTCTACGTGAAAGGTCCCGGGTCGGGGCGTGAGGCCGCAATCAGGGCGCTTCAGTCCGCGGGTCTTGAGATAACGATGATCAAGGACATCACGCCGATACCGCATAACGGATGCAGACCGCCGAAAAGGCGCAGGGTCTGAGGAAAGGAGGAGGAGATATGGCAAGATATACGGACGCCGTGTGCAGACTCTGTAGGCGTGAAAGCCAGAAGCTGTTCCTCAAGGGCGAGCGATGCTACAGCCCCAAGTGTTCACTTGAACGAAGGAACTACCCCCCGGGACAGCACGGCCAAGGCAGGAAGAAAGTGTCGGATTACGGCATTCAGCTCAGGGAGAAGCAGAAGGCGAAGAGGTTTTACGGGCTGCTGGAGAAGCAGTTCCACAACACCTTCCTGAAGGCGTCGCGCAAGAAGGGCATCACGGGCGAGAACCTGCTCGTCATGCTCGAGACGAGGCTCGACAACGTCGTGTTCCGCATGGGATTTGCCTCGTCGCGCAAGGAGGCTCGCCAACTCGTCAATCACGGACATTTTCTCGTGGACGGGGCGAAGGTCGATATCCCCTCGTACGAGGTGAAGCCCGGCCAGAAGGTCGTCGTCAAAAAGAGGAGTCACAGCTCGGCGAAGTTCAAAGAGATCAAGGACTTTCAGATTTCGGCGCCCGAGTGGCTCAGCGTGGACATCGAAAAACTCGAGGGAACGGTACTCAATTACCCGACGCGCGACATTATAGACACGCCGATAGCGGAACATTTGATCGTGGAGCTTTACTCCAAGTAATGCGGTATTTCGTTGTTAAGGTATGGCGACAGTAATCTTATAGGAGGAGCAGCTGTGTTAGAAATCGAAAGACCAACGATCGAATGTATCGATACCGATGATAATAATTACGGGAAGTTTGTCGTGGAGCCTCTTGAGAGGGGATATGGCACGACGCTCGGCAACAGTTTGCGCCGCATATTGCTCAGCAGTCTGCCCGGCGCTGCCGTAACGTCCGTCAGCATCGAGGGCGTTCTTCACGAGTACAGCACGATCAAAGGCATTAAAGAGGACGTCACGGAGATCATTCTCAATCTGAAGAAACTGGCCGTGCGTCTTGACGGCGACGACGAGAAGACCGTCGTCATAGACGCGAAGGGACCGATGGAACTGACGGCCGGGAATATCCAGACTTCGGGTACGGTCGAGATCGCGAATCCCGACCTGCACATAGCTACGCTCGACGCTGGCGCGAGTCTCTACATGGAGATATATCTCGCCAAGGGACGCGGCTACGTCACGGCGGAGAACAACAAGACTGAAACGACGCCGATAGGGGTCATCCCCGTCGATTCCATCTACACTCCCGTGCGCAAGGCGAACTTCTCGGTCAAGGACACGCGCGTCGGGCAGGTCACGGACTACGACAAGCTGACGCTTGAGGTGTGGACTGACGGAAGCATGTCGCCGCGCGAGAGCGTCGCGATAGGCGCGAAGATCATGCAGGAGCACTTGAGACTGTTCATGGATCTTGACGACAGCACGAGCGGCATCGAGGTCATGGCCGAGAAGGACGACGGCGGCAAGGACAGGGCGCTCGAGATGACGATTGAGGAGTTGGAGCTGTCCGTGCGCTCGTTCAACTGCCTGAAGCGCGCGAATATCAACACGGTCGAGGAACTCACGCAGAAGTCGGAGGACGACATGATGAAAGTGCGCAATCTCGGCAAAAAAAGCCTCGAAGAGGTCAAACTGAAGCTGGAAGAACTCGGACTCGGGCTGAGACCCGACGACGAATAGGAGGGCAAAATGGCTAACGGATACAGAAAATTGGGCAGGCCGACCGCGCATCGCAAGGCGATGTTGCGGAATCTGGTCACAGACCTCCTTCGCGAAGGACGTATCACGACGACGGAAACGCGCGCTAAGGAAGCGGGGCGCATAGCCGAGAAGATGATCACGCTCGGCAAGCGCGGCGATCTGCACGCGCGGCGCAGGGCGCTGAGGTACATATACAGCGAGGATGTGGTGACGAAACTCTTCAATGAGATCGCGGGCAAGTACGAGGACAGGAACGGCGGCTACACGCGCATACTGAAGCTCGGCCCAAGGAGAGGCGACGCCGCAGAGGAGGTCTTCCTCGAGCTGGTGTAGGGCGTTGTTCGTCCCCCGGCGGAGACGATAATCCGGAAACAGACAGAGCCGTTTCAAAACACGAAGCGGCTCTTTGCTTTGGTGTGGTTTGTTCTATTGCGGCTTTTGTCCTTGACAAGGCGGTGTTAGTGCGGTATTCTGTTATCAAAACCGACCCATGAGTCGGTTTTGATCGGGCGGTCGGTCGGTCGCCGTTGGAATGAAAGCAAGGTATCGTCGGTTCGGGAGGAAACAATGGACAACTCGACGCGGAATGGGACTCACAATCCGGTGCGGGATACGGAAAACGGCTCGTCGGGTGGCAAGCGAACCCACGCGAGAGCGGTTATCATAGTTGTTATCGTCATCGCGGCGCTCGCGGCGCTCGCTGGCTTGCGCGTGTTCGATCGGTATCTGAATCCCGAGGTCGAAACGACGGACGATACCATCAATGTGACTGTGGCCGAAGTCGCCCTCGGCGACATCGAGGTAACGTCGGTTCACACGGGCAAGATCACGGCTGAGGACGAGGTCAACGTCGTTCCCAAGATACCCGGCAAGGCGCTGTCCGTGAAAGTCGAACTCGGCGATAAGGTCAACAAGGGGGATACGCTCTTCGTGATCGACCCTTCCGACGTGGAAACCCAGGATGAGCAGGCGCGCATACAACGCGACGCGGCCTCAAAGGCGCGTTCGTCCGCGTCGGGCGCCGTCAATGACGCGAAGAAGGCGCGTAAGGACGCGGAGAAAGTCGTCAAAGACATAGACAAGCAGATCAAAGAGGCGAAGAAGGCGGTCAGGGAAGCCGAGAAGATCGGCCCTGCGGGCGCCGCGGCTCTCGCCCAGGCGCAGGCGGTCCTGCAACAACTCGAACAGTCCAAGGCGCAGGCCGAGGCGGGAGTGGCGCAGGCGAAGGCCGGCGTCAAGCAGGCGCAGTCGGCCTACGACCAGGCGGACGCCCAGTACCGGATCGCGGATGTCGGGGCGGGCGCTGCGGGGGACGCCATCAAAGACACGGAAGTCACTGCCCCCATATCGGGCTATGTTACGGGAGTCACCGTACAGAAGGGCGGTATGGTCAGTCAGGCCATGCCCGCCGTCGTCATAACCTCCACGGACAGGATACAGGCCGCGACCACGGTCGCGGAGAATCTCGTCGACAAGATAAACGTCGGCGACTCCGTCGAGGTATACGTCCGCGCCGTATCCGACGAGCCGTACCGGGGCGTCGTCAGGCAGATCGTGCCCGCGCCTCCGACGGGACAGACGACCTATCCCGTAATAATAGATTTCGAGAACATCAGCGAGGGGCTGAAACCCGGTATGCTTGTCGAGGCCGTGATGGTCACGGGCAGGTCGGAAGGCGCCTGTCTCATTCCGTCGGATTCCGTCATGATAAGGGATGGCAAGGAGATAGTGGCGACGCTCGGGGAGGGTGACAAGGTTGAGATAAAGGAAGTGACGACGGGCATAGACGACGGGGAAAACATCGAGATAGTAAGCGGCGTATCGCCCGGCGAGCGCGTAGTCACGGAAGGCCAGCACTACATAGATGAAGATTCGAAAATAAGGATAGTGGAATAATGGGAGTTTCCAGAACAGCGGTCAACCGCCCCGTCACTACGCTCATGCTGCTGCTCATAGTGGCGGCCTTCGGTATCATCTCTTACACGCGGCTGCCGCTTGACCTCTTTCCGAAGATGGACCTGCCTATGCAGGTCGTCATGACGAACTATCCGAACGCCGCGCCGAACGAGATAGAGACGATGGTCACGAAGCCGCTCGAACAGCAGGTCGCGACGGCCGAAAACCTGAGCGGCATAACCTCGTATTCGATGGATGGTACGTCTATCATCATTGCGCAGTTCGAGAGCGGCTCGGATATGAATTTCGCGGGACTCGACATCCGCGAGAAGGTCGAACTCGTCGGCGACTACCTGCCCGACGAGGCGTCGAAACCCATGGTCATCGCGATGAACCCCGACATGCTGCCCATCCAGCAGCTGTACGTATCGGCCGACATGGATATGTCGCGACTGAACGCGCTTGTCGAAGAGGAAATCGTACCAGCAATCGAGCGCGTCGAGGGGGTGGCCTCGGTCAACAGCTTTGGTGGCAAAGAGGAGGAAATATCCGTCGAACTCAATCAGGCGAAGCTCGACGGTTATCATCTGACGCTCATGCAGGTACAGCAGGCCCTCGCGGCCGAGAACGTATCCCTGCCGAGCGGCGAGGTGAAGAAGGGCAGCCGCGATATGATCGTGCGCACGGTCGGCAATTTTGAAACCATAGACGACGTGAAGAACGTGTCATTGCCGTTGCCCACGAACGAGATCGTCCATGTGGGCGATGTCGCGAACGTCGTGCGCACGGAAGGGGCACAGACGACCATAGGCCGCGTCGACGGCAATCCCGCGATAGGCGTGGCCGTGAACAAGCAGACCGTAGCTAACACCGTGCAGGTGTCCGACCGGATAGAAACCGTCATGGACGACCTCGAGGAGCGCTTCCCCGAACTGCGTTTCACGATGGCTCTGGATCAGTCCGAGTTCGTCAAGAATTCGATAAGCTTTGTCGCTGAGAGCGCCATCATGGGCTGCATTCTCGCCGTTCTCGTCTGCCTCTTCTTCCTGCGTAACATCGCGTCAACCCTTATTATCGCTGTTTCGATACCGACCTCGATAGTCGCCACGTTCATCCTCATGTACTTCGCGGGGTTCACGATGAACATGCTGTCGCTGTCGGGACTCGCCGTCGGCATAGGTATGCTCGTGGACGACGCGATAGTCGTCATGGAGAACGTCTTCCGACGACGAGCGGGCGGTCTCTCTCCGAGGGATTCGGCCATCAAAGGCACGGCGGAGGTCACGGCGCCCGTGTTCACGGCGACGATGACGAAGATCGCCGTCTTCCTGCCGATAGTCTTCGTCGAGGGCATCGCGGCGACGATATTCAAAGAGTTTTCGTTTACGATCAGTTTTGCGCTCGCGTGTTCGCTCGTCGTCGCGCTGACCATCATCCCCATGCTCTGCTCGAAACTCATACGCATCGGCGACATCTCCGATCTCGGGGATCCCGAACTCGACGGCGCCGATCTGAAAGGACATCCGGGCAAGGAATATTACGGGGAGGGCGCCGTGCGACCCGCGGGAGATCATGGTACGGTGATCACGGGCGCTGTTGTGGGCGCTGCGTCGGGCGCGCCGACGGGTGCGGAAGTGGCGGGGTCGTCCGGAACGTCGGCGTCGGGCGATGTTACACAAGGAAAAACCGCGGGAAATATGCCGCCGCGCCGTCGCGTCAATCCGGGAGTCGCGATACTGTCGGCCTTCGGCGCCGCGGTAAACAAGGTGATCGCCTTCTACGTGAGAGTGGTGCGATTCGCCCTCGTCCACCGCAAGACCGTCGTCGCGCTCTGCGTCGCGTTGCTCGTAACGTCGGCCGGGCTTATAGCCGCCGTGGGCGGTGAACTCTTCCCCGAAACGGACGAGAGCTCGCTGACGATCAATGCCGAGGTTCCGAACGGTACGCCGATAGAGAAGATCGACGAGATCATGATGAAGGTCGAGGATTACGCCGCGAACGAGATAGAAGGGGTGAAGGACTATTCGCTGAGCATAGGAAACACGTCCATCATGAGTCTGGGGGGAGGCAGCAACACGGCCTCGCTGACGGTCAACCTCGTGGATAAAGACGACCGGAATTTGTCGTCCGCGGAGATAGCCGCGAAGGCCGAGTCCGACCTCTCTGTCCTGCCCGGCGTGAAGATAGACGCCGCGGCCGCGAGTTCCATGAACATGGGAGGCATGGGCGCGGGTTCCGCGATAAACATACAGATATCAGGCGACGAATTCGACGAACTCGAGAAGATATCGGACGAGATCGTGGAACTCGTCGACAAGGTTCCCGGTACGGTGAAAGTGGCGAGCAGCATAGAGGAGGGCAGCCCCGAGGTGCGCGTTACGCCCGACAGGGCCATCTCTGCGGCTTACGGCGTGTCCGCCTACCAGATCGCGCAGACCCTGAACTCGGCGCTCTCCGGGGCGACGGCCACGAACCTGAACGAGGACGGAACGGAGATACCCGTCAAGGTGCGACTGAACGGGGCGTACGGGGAATCGATAGAGAACATGGAGAACATCGCTGTCGTCGCCCCGACGGGGCAGACCGTTTACGTGGGCGACATAGCCGACGTCGAACTCGCCAACTCGCCGTCGCAGATAATGCGCTCGGATCAAAACCGCGTCGTGACTATCTCCGGCGAACTCGACGGGCGCGACCTGCAGTCCGTCACGGACGATATTACGGCGCAACTTGACGCCTACGATATGCCGAGGGGATATTCCTACGAGATAGGCGGCGAGGCCGAGGAGATGATGTCGTCCTTCACGCAGCTTATTTACGCGTTGTTGCTCTCGCTCGTCATCGTGTACATGATACTCGCGGCGCAGTTTGAATCGCTCGTGCAGCCCTTCATCATCATGCTTGCGATACCGTTTGCGCTGACGGGCGCGTTCATCGGCCTGTTCATCGCGAACACGCCGCTGTCGCTCGTCGCCTTCATCGGCATCATCATGCTCGCGGGCATCGTCGTGAACAACTCGATACTGCTCATAGATTTCATAAACAGAAACCGCGCGGTGTACGA